>JAITJU010000261.1 GCA_031278735.1 Zoogloeaceae bacterium | reverse complement strand
GCCAGTTATTGGCATGATGAGTTTTCCTGTTTTTTGGTTTTTGTTCAACATACGGAATGTCTGCGGCGTCATTCCCAAAAAGGACATCATGCTGCGCGGCCTGCTGCTTGCAATGATGGGTTCCGGGCTTGCGCAGATATTGGCTATCATACTGAATGCAGGTGTGCTTATGCGATATGCCGCGGATTTTCTGTGGCTGTTTGCGCTTTCCGCCCTGATATGCGCCTATTTTACGCATAGAGCAAGCGCGATCCGTAATGCGGCGTTGGGGGAGGCCGTTTTGAAAGTGATTTACGTATTTTGCGCTTTTAGTGTTGTCGTTTGGATTTTTTTGAGTTTCATGATTTATCCTGACATGCCCAGTGATGCTAGAATGGATTATACTGATCTGCCGATATTTTATTATCTGAAATCTTTTTTCAGCCTCTGATGCGGCATGGCTTGAGCGCATCCATCATGCCAGGAGGGAGGGAATGAATGTCCAGATTTTTTGTTGATTTTGGCGGCACTGTTTTTTTGGGCGCGTGGGTGATGCTCCTGTGGCGGATGTTCTGTCGCAGCCGACACGGCACCCCTGTTTTGCGCGCATTGTGCGCGCGTTTATTTTTTATCAGCCTTGCTCTTGCGTTGGCCGCAGAGTTGACAATATTCAATTGGTCATGCTATCTGAAATTTTGGGCTGGCGAACGTGTGGTATACAGCGCAAAAGACTTCGAGCTACAGGAAGCGGGTACGGGCATAAAGCTGAAAAACCTGAATCATCATATTACTTCATTGCATTTCGATATGCCTCTCCTTCGGGACGATGCGCAGGTTCTCCAGATTTCCTATACCGATGAGGCTGCGACAATATGGCATAATGCCACGTTATATGGTTTTACGCCGCGCAGCCGGTATGTGGCGCTCTCGCCGCATGGCAAGGTTTCTGAAATTGGCATTTACAGCAATAAAAAATTGCAAATCGATGCGGTGACAATTAACCCTGCTATCCCGTTCAGGATATTTATACTGCGAATTGCCCTGGTTGCGATTTTATTGTTTATGCTCTGTTTATGGATTAGCAGGAAAGCGCGTGATAAACTGGGATTTCTTTTGTTTGATTACTCCGTTGATACAGGGAGTGAATCCCAGAAAATTTTATATTGGGGCATGATTGTCTCCATGATTGCGCTTTGTTTTTTTACGGCGATTACGGGGAGTATGGCAGTGGACAATACCAATTTTGCAGCGCGTCAGGGAATGCAGAAAATTTATCCATTGATGGCGGATGCCTTGCTGAAGGGGCAATTGCATCTTGACGTTGAAGTTTCACCCGATCTCCAAAATAGCGCGAACCCTTACGATCCGGCGGACAGGGGGTTGAACAAAGTTGAGGAATATGCGGATTTTTCATACTACAACGGCAAATACTACAGTTATTTTGGCGTTATTCCCGTGTTGCTGCTGTTTGCGCCATTCAAATTTCTGACAGGCCACGATTTTCCAACTTATCTTGGCGTGTTTGTTTTTTCCGCCATGATCTGTCTTTTCCTTGCCTTGCTGTGGCGGGAAATGGTGCGTCGATTCATGCCGGACATGCCTTTCTTTTTTTATTGGTTGGGCGGATTGTCTTTTGTCATGGTTTCCTGTATTTTATTTTTATGTCGCCACCCCGTGGCCTATGAGCTTGCCATTGCCGCCGCCTTGATGTTTCTGGCGCTGGGTCTTTTTTTGTTTATCAATGCTTTTTCCGACAGAGAAAATTTCCGCGTCAAATTTTTCTTCGCGTCGCTGTCCTTTGCGCTTGCAGTGGGATGTAGACCAACGGCGGTTTTCATGTTCTTGCTGGCGCTGCTTTTTACTGGCTATGGCGTTGGATATTTGCGGGCAGCGCAGTCTTCCCGCCTTGTTTCGGCGCAATTTGTTTTGACCTGCCTTGTTCTGCCTTATGCTATCGTGGCGCTGCCCTTGATGTGGTACAATTATGCGCGCTTTGGTTCCATTATGGACTTTGGCGCTTTTCATCAATTGACGCTGGCGAACATGAAAGCGTTATCATTGACTAATCCAATAGGAAAATTGTTGAAGATGGCGTATGCGTTCCAGGCTTACTTTTTCAATCCGCTTGGATTCAGCTCGCATTTTCCGTTTGTGACGCTCAAACTTGATTTTGTGCCCTACCACAGATATGACTCGACGCTGCCGGTATATATATTTAATTCCGCCACTATTGGATTGATCAATCTCCCAATATTATGGATTTTACTCAATATCCGGCGTATCGGCGCTTTTCTGAAGGCGAATGAAGCGATGTTGCATAAATTATTGCTGTTGTCGTTGGGCGTGGGTTTGCTTCATATTTTCTTTCTTTCTCTGAATGCGGGTGTGCTTATAAGATACAGCGTTGACTTTTTATGGTTGTTCACGCTGGCCGCTTTGATTTGCGCCTATTTTACCTACCGAATCCATGCTGACAACGCGCTGCTGGCAAAAGTCATTCTGAAGTTTTTTTATGTGTCCTGCGCGGCAAGCGTCCTGGTCTGCTTTTTCCTGTCTTTTCTGCGTTTTTCGAGCGGCAAACTGAACTTGACCTATCCGCCTGTTTATTATTATCTTCAGAATATTTTCAGTATGACGTGATTGATGGCGCTCATGCGGAATTTGCAACAACGTGACGCATGGCATATCCTTCACGCTTTCTGTTCTTTGGAAACTTATGCCTCCCCTGTATCCGCTTTCTCCTGATATTCTGCGGCGCTGTTCTGATCCGGACGCGCTGGGATTTGCCAGTACTGCCGAGCTTCCGTCCTTGCCTTTCGCCCTGGGGCAGGAGCGGGCGGAGGAGGCGATAGCGTTTGGTCTGGCGATTGCGCATCCCGGCTACCATATTTTTGTCATGGGTGAGCCGGGGGTGGGGCGGCATACGACTTTGTTCCGGTTGGTCAGGGCGTTGGCGGCCAGGGGGCGCACGCCGCCGGATTTATGTTATCTGCACAATTTTGCCGATCCGCGCGCGCCGCGGTTGTTGCGTCTGCCGGCGGGACGCGGGGCGCGTCTCAAGGCGGATTTGCAGCAATTGACGCTGGATTTGCGGCCTGCCATTGAAGCGGCGCTCAATGCCGACAGTCATGTTGATCGGGTCAAAGCCTTGCAGGAAAAGCACAAGAAGCGTGAGGAGGAGGCCATTGCCGCGTTGGGCAAGGCCAGCGAGGCGGACGCGCTGGGTCTTGTCAACACGCCGGAAGGGTTTGTATTCACGCCCATGCAGGATGGGCAGCCGATGGCGCCGGAAAAATTCGAGGCGCTTCCCGCCGATGCGCGGCAGCGGATTGAGGCGCGCATGGAGGCGTGGGGGGAAAGGCTTGCGGATTTGTTGAGTGAATTTCCGGGTTGGCGGCAGGAATTGATGCGCGCGATTGCCCGTGCCGAGCGTCATGCCCTGCGTCCGGCGCTGACGCACCTGACGCGTGATTTGCGCCGTCATTATGCCGATCTGGCGGAAGTCATCCGTTTCATTGACGCCGTTTGCGACGACATCATCAAGCGCGCCGCCAATGGCCTGCTGGATGAGGGAGGGGACGAAGCGGGAGACGCGCGGGAGGAGGAGGACGCCAGCGCGGCGCGTTTGTTGCGTTACCAGTTGAATCTGCTGGTCGACCATGGTGAAACCCCCGGCGCGCCGGTGGTCAGTGAGGATAATCCCGGTTTTGGCAACCTGATTGGCAGCATTGAGCATTTTCCTTCCGCGCATGGGCAGGCCACGCATTTCGGCATGATTCGTCCGGGCGCGCTGCATCGCGCCAATGGGGGGTATCTGGTGTTGGACGCGGCGCGTCTTTTCAGTCAGCCTTTTGCCTGGGATGGTCTGAAGCGTGCCCTGAAAAGCGGTCGGATTGCCATTGAGCCGCCTGCCGAGGCGCAAGGCTGGAGCAGTCAGGTCACGTTGCGTCCCGCGCCCGCGCCCTGTCAGCTCAAGGTGATTTTGGTGGGCGAGCGCGAATTGTTTGCGTTGCTTACGGAAAGCGACCCTGATTTTGGCGAACTCTTCCGGGTGGCCGCCGATTTTGCCGATGATTTGCCGCGCACGCTGGAAAACGAGCGGCGTTTTGCCTGTCTTGTCGCCGACATCGGCAGATGTGCCGGGCTGCCGCCGTTTGACGCGCCCGCCGCAGCCCTGTTGATCGAGGAAGCCACTCGCCAGGCCGAACACGCGGGGCGCCTGTCGCTTTCCACGCGCCACATGGACGATTTGATGCGGGAATCCAGCTTTTATGCCCAACAGTCGGTGGCCGAGGTCAAAATCATCACGGCGGATGCCGTTCGCGCCGCGCTTGCCGCCCGTCAGCGCCGCGCCAATCGCTACCCGCAGGCGGTTCTGGAGGATATTCTGGAAGGCGGCACGCTGATTTCCACCGAGGGCGAGCGCGCCGGGCAAGCCAATGCGCTGGTGGTGGTGGAGATTGCGGGCGTCTGTTACGGTCATCCGGCGCGCGTTACCGCCACCGCGCGCGTGGGCGACGGCGACGTGGTGGATATCGAGCGCGAAACCGAATTGGGCGGCGCGATTCATTCCAAGGGCGTGCTCATTCTCACGGCTTTTCTTGCCGCCCGTTATGCGCGTCACCAGCCGCTTTCGCTGTCCGCCAGTCTGGTGTTCGAGCAATCCTACGGTCAAGTGGAGGGCGATTCGGCCTCGCTGGCCGAACTCTGCGCCCTGCTTTCCGCGCTGGCGCAGGCGCCCATTCGGCAGTCCCTGGCGATTACCGGATCGGTGAACCAGTTTGGCGAAGTGCAGGTGATTGGCGGCGTCAATGAAAAAATCGAGGGTTTTTTCGATCTCTGCGTCGCGCGCGGTCTCACGGGCGAACAGGGTGTGCTGATTCCCGCCGCCAGTCTCTTGCACCTCATGCTGCGCCCGGACGTGGTTGATGCCGCCCGCGCCGGGCGTTTTCACGTCTATGCCGTGGCCACCGTGGATGAAGCGATGGAATGCCTTACTGGTCTTCCCGCCGGAACGCCGGACGTGCGCGGGATGTTGCCGCGCGGCAGCATCAATGAAAAAGTCGCCAAGGCGCTGGCGGAAATGACGGTCGCCCAGCACCAGCGCCGCGAAGGCGACGCGCCGCCCTTGCGCAAACCCTTGCGCCACAATCGTTTCAATGCCTTGGCGGGCAGTTGAGCGCGAACGGATTGAAATTCGCGCGCGAAGAAGCCGTTGCCGCGAGCGCGGGACGGGCGCGTCTCGCCATGCCCGTCGGCTTCATGGCTGCGCTGTTGTCTCCTGGTAGCGCGTCGGGTCGGGCAATCCGGCGGAGGCGAAGCCGTCGCGGCGCAGGCGGCAGGAATCGCACTGGCCGCAGGCGCGGCCTTGCGCGTCGGCCTGGTAGCAGGAAACCGTGTGGCGGTAATCCACGCCCAGTTTTTGGCCCAGACGGATGATATCGGCCTTGGAGAGCGTCATCAGGGGCGTATGCAGGGAAAGTTTCGCGCCTTCCACGCCGGCCTTGGTGGCCAGATTGGCCATGGCGGCAAAGGCGGCGATGTATTCGGGACGGCAATCGGGATAGCCGGAATAATCGACCGCGTTTACGCCGACGAAGATGTCGCGGCTGGCCAGCGTTTCCGCCCAGGCCAGCGCCAGCGCCAGCATGATGGTGTTGCGGGCGGGGACATAGGTGACGGGAATGCCGGGTTGCGTGCCGGATACGGGAACCTCCAGACGCGCGTCGGTCAGGGCGGAGCCGCCGAATTGCGCCAGATCGAGTTGCAGCGTCCGGTGTTCGGTTGCGCCCAGCGCCGCCGCGACGCGGCGCGCCGCCTCCAGTTCGGCGCGATGGCGCTGTCCGTAATCCAGGGAGAGACAGTAGGCCGCAAAGCCCTGCCGCCGCGCAACGGCAAGACAGGTTGCGGAATCCAGGCCGCCGGAAAGAAGGATGACCGCTTTCATTCCGCCTTCAGTCTTCCGCGCAGGTCAGATTTTCCAGTTCGCGGGAAAGCAGGGTTTCGTCGCCCAGATTGAGTTCAATCAGGCGGCGCAGGTGGGTGATGCTGTCCAGGTCGATTTCCACGCAGGCAAGGCCGATGTTTGCCCCACTGACGCGCGCGACTTCGGCGCGCATGTAGATGCCGCCTTCCAGGGCTTCATCCTCGCGGATGTCGTTCAGGTTCAATGCCAGCGCGCAGCCTGCGCCGGGCGCGAGATCGAGGGGTTTGGCGGTCTTGACGAGCGCGCCCTTCAGGGAAAAATCCAGCACTTCCGCCGGGCATTCCCGCGCCTTGCCCTGAGACTGAAAAGACAGGTAGGCCGGCATACTGAAATGAATGCGCGCGAAACGCCTGCGATCGGGTTCCATATCGATGACCTCCAAAAATGAGCCGTTCATCTAGCCTGCATGTTACCCCAGAGTTGCTTGTGCAGTTGTAACTGAAAGCGGGCGTCCAGGCCGTCGGCGAGCATCCATTCGGCCAGTTCCGGCGCGGATTGCAGACCGTGCGCCGGAGAGAGAAACACCGGGCAGCGCGCGAAAAGCTGGTGACGCGCCATTTGCGCGCGCGCCCAATCGTAATCCGCGCGGTCGGCGATGACGATTTTGAGTTCATCCCTGGCGGTGAGCAGGGCGAGATTTTCCAGGCGGTTTTTTTCCGATTCGCCAGAGGAGGGCGTCTTGATGTCGACGATGCGCGCCGTCCGCGCGTCCACGCCGCCGATGTCGAGCGCGCCGGAAGTTTCCAGGCAAACGTCATAGCCCGCGTCGCACAGCGCGGTCAGCAGGGAAAGGCAGTGTTTCTGCGCCAACGGCTCGCCGCCCGTGACGCAGACGTGTTGGGCAGGCCAGCGTTGGAGCGCATGGAGGATGCCGGGTATCGTCATGTCTTCGCCGCCGGAGAACGCGTATGCCGTGTCGCACCAGCGGCAGCGCAGGGGACAGCCCGTCAGGCGGATGAAGGCGCTGGGCAGCCCCGCGCGTGAGGCCTCGCCCTGCAAGGAGAAAAACAGCTCACGAACCCGCAGGCGGGGATGGGCGCGCGCGCTCATGGTTTGGCCTTGCGGCTTACTTGACGCGTTGCCGCGCCTGCGCCGCCGCCTGCGAAGTGGGATATTTCTCGATGAGGTTTGTCAGTGTGCGCCGGGAAGCGGCCTGGTTGCCCGCGTCGCGCTGACAGTTGGCAATGGTGAGCATGGCGTCCGGCGCGCGCGCGGAATCCGGCCAGCGGGTCGTGACCGTCAGTTGCGCGTCAATCGCCTCGCGGTATTGCTTTTGGGCGTAGAGGGCGTTGCCCAGCCAGAATTGGGCGCTGGGCGTCATGTCGCCGTCGGGATAAGTCCGCACGAAAGTCGCCAGCGCCTGGGCGGCGGCGGCGTATTTGCCCGTCTTGAACTGTTCGAGCGCGCGCTCGTAGGCGCGGCTTTCTTCAGGAGGGGTTTCCGGGATGCTTTCCGCCGTCATTTTGACGCCGCCGGGCGCGGATTCCAGACGGGAGAGGCGATTGTCCAAATCCAGATACAAATCCTGCAAGCGTTTCTTGGCCTGCGTGTTCTCGTAGGTCAGGGTTTCGATTTCTCCGCGCAGGCGGGAAATTTCCTCGCGCAGTCCCATGATCTGGGTTGCCAGTTCCAGTTGCGCCTTGCTCTGGGTTTCCAGTCGGGTCTCGAAGGAGGACTGTATATCCCGGATTTGCTGGCGCGCCTCATTGTCGTCGAAGAGTCCCGCCTGCGCGGCGGGAGCGCAGCAGAAGGCGGCGCAGAGAATGCCCAGCCGACGGGAAAACGGCAAACGCACGGTCAGAACTCGCCGGAATACAGAATGTCGGCGCGCCGGTTTTCCGCCCAGGCGGTTTCGTTATGTCCTTCGAGACGCGGCTTTTCTTCGCCCAGACTGACCGCTTCCACCTGGGTTTCCTGCACGCCCAGCAAGAGCAGCGTTTGCCGTACCGCTTCCGCGCGCTTCTGGCCGAGTGAAAGGTTGTATTCGCGGCTGCCGCGCTCGTCGGTATTGCCCTGGATCAGCACCTTGAAGTTCCGGTTCTGCACCAGAAAACGGGCATGCGCGGCCACCAGATCGCGATAACCCGCCTCGATGTCATAGCGATCGAGCGCGAAATAGACGCTGCGTTTGGACAACGCCCCTTTGGTGAGAATGTCGGGCAGATTGCCTTGGTTGATGCCGTCCGCCTCGACGCGCGCCACGCTGCCGTCGCGCTGTTCCACTGGCGCGCCTTCGACTTCGGGGGCGCCCATGGTGGGGCAGCCTGCCAATCCTGACGCGAGGAGCGCCGCCACAAAAAACCGGAAAGCAAATTTTTTCATGTGATTTCTCCAATCCGTTTGAACAGTTTGCCGGATGAGGAAGAATAGCAGGACTTTGAAAATCCTGTCGGCAAATTCTGTTTTCGCGTTCGTGGCGTCAGCGGGCAAAGGGACCCCAGGCAGGCTCGCGCACGTCGCCCGTCGGCACGGAAAGGCGCTGCCGGATGCTGCCGTCCGTGGATACCGCCGACAGCGCGCCGCGCCCGCCCGCTTCCGTCGCCAGCACGATCATGCGGCCATTGGGCGCGAAGCTGGGTGATTCGTCCCGCCCGGAGCCGTCCGAAATGAGTTGTGTCTGGCGGCTCTGCAAATCCATGATTGCCAGTTGAAAGCGGCCATCCTGCCGGGTGATGAAAGCCAGGCTCTTGCCGTCGGGCGAGGGATGCGGCGAGACGTTGTAATTGCCTTCAAAGGTGACCCGTTCGGCGCCGCCGCCGCCCGTGGCCGCCGTCCGGTAAATCTGCGGGCTGCCGCCCCGATCGGAAGTGAAGTAAATCTGCGCGCCGTTGGCGGAGAATTGCGGTTCGGTGTCGATTCCGGCGGAAGAGGTAAGGCGCGCCAATCCGCTGCCGTTGGCGTTTATGGTGTAAATCTGCGAATTGCCGTCACGGGTCAGTACAATCGCCAGCCGCTGTCCGTCCGGCGACCAGGCGGGCGCGGAATTGGATCCCTTGAAATTGGCGACGACCTGCCGCGTTCCCGTCGTCAGCGAGTGGACAAAAATGATGGGCTTCTTGTTTTCAAAGGAAACATAGGCGATGCGCGCGCCGTCCGGCGACCAGGCCGGAGAAATGATGGGTTCCCTGGAGGCCAGCGCCGTCTGGGCGTTCTGGCCGTCGGAGTCGGCGATGCGCAATTCATAGCGTCCGGCGGTTTTGTACACGTAGGCGATGCGCGTGGAAAACACGCCTTTCTCGCCGGTCAGTTTTTCGTGGATGTAATCGGCGATGCGATGCCCGGCGGCGCGCAATCTGGGCGCCGCCGTGAGATAGGCCGCGCCGCCCAGATTGACCTGCCGGTTGATGTCGAAAAGACGGAAGCGGGCTTCCAGCCGTCCGTCGGTGTTGCGCCGCAGGCTGCCCGCGACCAGCGCGTCGGCGCCCCGGATTTTCCAGCCGCCGTAATCCACGGCGGAAGTCTCGTTCAGGGTTTCGGCGCCTGCGTCTGTCAGGTGGAAGAGGCCGCTGCGTTCCAGGTCGCCGCGAATCACGGCGGCCAGCGTCCGGCTGGCGCCCGCCTCGCCGTCGAAGTTCGCAATCGCCACTGGAATCCGGTTCGCGCCCGCCCCCGTAATCTCGATTGCCAACTGCGCCTTGACCGCCGCGCTCCAGCACAACAATCCGCCCAGCAGACAGCGGGCGATCCAAACCGGAAAACAGGAAAGTTTCATGACCATCACATCGAAAGAAAGAAAATCAGGGACTGTATTCTACTCCGCTGCCTTGCGCGAACATTTGCATTGTGAAACCGGCGCGGGTTCGGGGCGTCCGCCGCTTGCGGAATCCGCTCACAGTTTTTCCACGGCTTCCCTGATTTTTTCGGTTTCGTCCAGACGCAGGATGCGGCGGGCGATTGGGGCGAGTTCGCTGACGTTGGCCTGGATCACGAGGCTCTTGACGCGCATGATCTGCGACGGATGCATGGAAAAGGTGCGCAACCCCAGACCCAGCAAAAGGCGGGTGAAGCGGATATCGCCCGCCATTTCTCCGCAAAGGGAAATCGGAATCCCCGCTTTTTCCGCCGTGGAAAGCGTGTGCGCTATCAGCATTATCACGGCGGGGTGCAGCGGATCGTAGAGGCTGGCGACCTGCTCGTCGCTGCGATCGATTGCCAGCGTGTATTGAATCAGGTCGTTGGTGCCCAGCGAAAGGAAATCCAGCCGCTTCAGGAACATGTTGATGGCCAGCGCCGCGCCGGGAATTTCGATCATGCCGCCGATTTTGATGTCTTCGTCGAAGGCGGCGTGTTCCGCCCGCAGGCTTTCCTTGGCCGCGTTTACGGCCAGCAGCATGGCGTCGATCTGGCGGGCGTGGGAAAGCATGGGAATCAGGAGCCGTACCTTGCCGTAGCGCGAGGCGCGCAGGATGGCGCGCAATTGCAGGCGGAACAGGCCTGGCTCGGCCAGCGACAGGCGAATGGCGCGTCGTCCCAGCGCCGGGTTGGTGGGGGTGCGCTGGGCGTCCGGCGTCTTGTCGCCGCCCAGGTCGAAGGTGCGTATCGTCACGGGGCGATCGCCCATGTCCTTCACCACTTTTTTGTAGGCCTCGAACTGTTCTTCTTCCGAAGGCGCGTCGCCGCGTCCCAGAAAGAGGAATTCGGTGCGGAACAGTCCCACGCCGTCCGCGCCCGCTTCCCGCGCCGCGCGCGTGTCGGAGGGAATTTCGATGTTGGCGAAAATCCCCACGTCGATGCCGTCCAGGGTGCGCGACGGCATGGATTTCAGGCGTTTCAGTTTGGCGCGTTCGAGTTCGAGCTGTTCCTTGCGAATCCGGTATTCGTCGAGCACCTGTTCGTCGGGCGCCACAATCAACACGCCGCGCGCGCCGTCGACGATCAGCGTTTCGCCGTCGCGGATCATGGCGCGGGCGCTGGAGAGGCCGACAATGGCGGGTATCGCCATGCTGCGCGCCAGAATCGCGGTGTGGGAAGTCGCGCCGCCGACATCGGTGATGAAGGCGGCGAAATGGTGTTCCTTGAAGGCGATGGTGTCCGCGGGCGACAAATCGTGCGCCACGATGATCAGCATTTCTTCCGTCGCGCCCTTGGCGCGCTTCAGCGACACCCGTCCCGGACGGCCAAGCAATTCCTTGATCACCCGCTCGCCCACTTGCAGGACATCGTATTTGCGCTCCTTCAGATAAGGGTCTTCAAACTGCTCGAACTGTTCGACCAGGTGTTCCATCTGCTGCACCAGCGCCCATTCGGCGTTGCACAGGCGTTCGCGCACGATGCGCCGGGTCGCGCCGATAAGCTCCGGGTCGGCCAGAAACAGCACGTGCAGGTCGATGAAGGCCATCAATTCGTTGGGCGCGGTGGGGGCGCGATCATTGTGCGCCTTCAGCGCCAGCAATTCGGCGCGCGCCGCTTCCACGGCGCCGTCCAGACGCGCCAGTTCCCTGTCTACCTGGCGGGCGCTGATCGTCAGATGCGCCACTTCCAGCGTGGCGTGCGACATGAGCATGGCCTGTCCGATGGCGATGCCGCCCGAAATGCCCAGGCCGTGCAGGGTATAGCTCATTCCGCCTCTCCGAAACGGCTGGCGAACAGGTCGGTCAATGCCCGTATGGCGGCTTCCTCATCGCGTCCCGACGCTTCCAGCGTAATCTGCTTGCCGTATCCGGCGGCCAGCATCATGACGCCCATGATGCTTTTCGCGTTGACGCGGCGGCCATTGCGTCCCAGCCAGATGTCGCTCTCGAAGGTGCCCGCCAGTTGCGAAAGCTGGCCGGAAGGCCGCGCGTGCAGTCCCAGCTTGTTGATGATTTCGACCTCGCGTTTTTGCATCAGTTCTCCTCTTGCATGTTGAGCGCGCCGTCGCGCGCGCCGCTGACGGCCTTTTCCGCCATCGTCGCCAGCCCCTGTTCCCGGTAGGTGAGGGCGCGCAGCAGCATGGGCAGGCTGACGCCGGAAACGCCCTCCACCTTTCCCGGCTCCAGAAGCTTCCTCGCCACATTGGCTGGCGTGGCGCCGAAAATATCCGTCATCACCAGCACGCCCGCGCCGTCATCCACCTGCCGCAACCGGCGCCGGGCCAACGGCAGGAGTTCCAGCGGATCATCCTGCGCCGCGACGCCCAACTGCGCCAGCAACGGCGGACGCTTGCCGAGAATGTGGCAGACATTCTGCAACAGCGCCTCGCCCAGCGTTCCGTGCGTTATCAATAAAATGCCTATCATGCGCGCCTCGGGGGTAAGGACGAAATACAGGAAGGATTCTAAGGGAGATCGGGGGCGGAGGACAGAGGACAGAAGACAGAAGACAGAGGACGGAGGGCGGAGGGCGGAGGACGGAGGACGGAGGACGGAGGACGGAGGGCAGATTGGTTGCCGGGCGCTTTCGCGTTGCGCGATGGCGGCGTTTTCTGGGCGGAGGACAAAAAAACGGAGACCGCGAAGGTCTCCGTTTTGTCGGCAGGGTTTTAATCCGGAAAGGATTAGAACGTGTGCTTCAGGCCGAACTGGATGCCGTTCTGGTAGCCGCCGTTATCATAGGCGGCGCCGTTGGAGGCGTCGCCCGTGGTCGCGGTGCGCTGCACCTTGTTGTCCTTCTTGCCTTTTTCGTTGTCATTGCTGATGTCCGAATAGGCGGCATAGAAGTTGGTGCGCTTGGAGAGCGCGTAGGTGTAGCCCAGCGCCCATTGCTTCGCCTTGCCGGCGCTGACGCCGACTTCATCGGTGTCGAACTTGGATTGGCTGTAGGAAACCTGAATCGCGTGCTTGCCGAAGGGCACCGTCGCGCCGATGAGCCAGGTCTTCAGCGTTTCCGTCGCGTCGTAGCCGTTCGCAATAGCAGGCAAAGCCCCCGCCACCGCGCCGGTAAGCGGATCGATGTTCAGCTTGCCCTTGTAACGGTCATAGTAGGCGCCCAGCTTGACCACCTTGAAGTCGTAGGTGCCGCCCACCGCCCATTGCGTGACCTTGGCGTCGGCATCAACGCGGCCCGAATTGAGGTTTTGGGCAAGTGCATCAAGACCGGGCAGCGCGTCCTTCACCTTGATGCGCTGATAGACAACGCCGACATCCAGCGGGCCGTTGGTGTAGCGCGGCAGGATGGTGAACACCTTGGCGTCGCCGTCGTTATCCACGGTGCCGCCATAGCCGATGCCGTTGCCTTCCTGATTGACCGCATTCGTGGCGTAGGCGGCGGTGATGTTGAAGCCGCCAAAGGAGGGCGAAACGTAAGCGACGGCGTTATCGACGCGATCCACGTCCGCGAGAGCGAGAATGGACAAATCCTCATCAAGTAGCTGAGCATAAACACCATTTTGCCCGATCCGATTATTCACGTAGTCAACCGCGCCGCCATGAAACCCGACGTCGTTATACACGTTGCGGTATTGACCAACGGTGCCGGCGGCAAAGGGGTCGATGGCGGCGAGGAAGCCGTGCCGCGGCGCGACCAGACGACCGGCAATCGCGGTGCCGAAGCCGCCGGTCAAGCCCAGGAAGGCCTGTTCGCTGAACAGTTGATCGTCGATTTTGCCGTCGTCGGCGTGGAAGCCCGCTTCCAGCACGAACAGCGCCTTGAGGCCGTTGCCCAGGTCTTCAACGCCGGTAAAGCCGATCTT
>JAITJU010000091.1 GCA_031278735.1 Zoogloeaceae bacterium | reverse complement strand
GGTTCTTTTGCAAATCGCCCACCAGCGCCTGCCGCAAATCCTTGCCCTGCCTGACCGTCTGCTCGCTGGCCATGACCAGGCGCGCAAGATATTCTTCTTCCACATCGCGCTCGAACAGGCTGTCGACATGTTCGGCAAGCCGCGCCGTCAGGCGGTAAGCGAGCGTCACCAGCGATTTTTCAACCCAGGTCGTCAGCATCGCCAGCGTAATCGCCAGGGCGGAAACCTGAAAGGCGTACCCCACGCCCTGGATCAGATTGCCCAGACTCAGGCGTACAGTATCGGTATCGCTGTTGACCTCGAAATGGCTCAAGCCCGCAATCAGCCCCGCAAAGGTGCCGATGATGCCAATGCCAGTGAGAATGCCGGGCAGATGGCGATAGAATCCGGCGTTCAGTGGCGTATCCACCAGCGCCGTGGGCGTAAAAAAATGGCCGGCGGCGGTCGTGGCGCGAAATCTTTCCCCGTCCCGCGAATGCTGCCGATGCAGGGTCTGGGCGTATTCGCGCCACAGGTGACGCAGGGGTGCAGTCGTCATGACATCCTGGGCAATGCGCTCCGGCGCAGGCGTTCCCTGGCCGGAAAGCGCCGCCAATCCCCGAATCGCCCGCCGCAAGCGCGCTTGCAACAGCAAGGCGGGCAAGACAAAGCGCAACAAGAACCCCAACGTCAAAAGCGCCAGCAAGGCAAATATCAGCCCCGTCCCTCCCGGACCATTCCAAAGCGTGGCAAAACTGCTCATGAAGCGCATTCTCCGTGGCGTGACGATTAGGCGCGATGGTACACCAGTAACAACGCCAGGGAAACGCTGAACAAGCGGGCAACTCTGGTCGATTTCAACAAAAATCGACGCGAAAGCATGAAACCGGCGCGCGGTGAAAATCAGCCGTCGCGGACAGCCTTGCCAATTCATATCCCCGAAAAAATTTTGTTGCCTGATTTCTTCAACATTGTTTAGAGTTCGCAATTCGCGCTTTGTCACACGCTGTCCATCTTTCGTTTTCGGGCGTGGGCAAAGGATTTTGCGCAAAAAGGTAAAAAACTTTGAAAAATTAATTACCCGAACATCATGTCACGGCAGGCAGGACGGAAAACGGTAAATCTTGCGGCGTCAAGGCCGTCGGTAATTGAGCCGTCCCTGAACTCGTTATGGCGAGGCGCACAGTGACGCGGCAATCTCCAAACTTCGTCATTGCAGGACGCGCAGCCTCCCGTCCCGTCATTGCGAGGAGCGAAGCCCCGTGGAAACGTAAAGTGTGTTCCAATAGCTTCCATCGATGTATGTAAGCCGTTGAAAACGTTTGGTTTCATTCTTTTTGCTGCCTGCCCAAAGCGACTGGAATCCGCTTGTAGCCGGGACTTTTGAGGCCTTTTTTCCGTCCATCTTTACGGGTGGCGCGGATTCCGGTTTGTTGCTGCTCACGGGCGTGCGCACCTGCGAGCTATGGTTGGAGGAGAAAAAAGCCTTTTGCGGATAGGTCCCTTTCCCTTGCATTTCCTTTCCTTCATGCCGCTTCCCTTCCTTTTTCCAGGTTGCTCTCGACGGCAAAACTCAATGGACGCCGCGACCCGATCATCCGGGATGCGGCGCGCTATGGCAATGATGGCTTCACCACTTCCATCAGCTTGCCGAAGCTATCCACCACATCGTACTTGACGTTTTCCGGAGCGTAGCGTCGATTCATCTCGTCGAAGAACTTGCGTGCGCATTTGATCTTGGTTTTTTCAATCTCTCGCAGTTCCATCGAGGACATGGAACCCTTGGTCTCGGCGACAAAATAGATATGCTTGACCGCGCCCTCCCTGAAGCTGATGGCCCAGTCCGGGTTGTAGTCGCCCACCGGCGTGGGGATCAGGAAGTCGCGCGGCAGCTTGGCGTAGACCACGACCTCGCTGGCGGTGTCCAGCTCCTTCACGAACGCCCGCTCCACCTTCGAGTCCGTCAGTACATAGTCATAAATGTGGCGCTGGAGCCTGTCACCGGCCTTGCTGAAATCCTGCCGAGGCTGCCTGGCAGTGAAAATGTCCAGATCGAACGTGTCCTCGACCGGATCATAGGCCAGATGCTCGATGATGACAGTGGCCTTCTGCTCGTTGATGATCCGTATGGCCTCGGCGATGAAGTTCTCCGGATTGTTCCTGAACTGCGCGAACACCGCGGCGTTGATGCCCTTGAGAATTCCGGCCACTGCCCGGCGCGTCAGTTGCGTGCCTTCCGCCAGCTTGCCGATCAGGTCGTACTTCACCGTGAAATGGATGGAGTGCCGGTTGGTTTCGGTTTCCGTGGCCTTCAGTTCAAACGCGCTGCCGCCCTTGATGCCGTCGTAGGTGACGACGGCGGCCTGCTCGCCCGTTTGAATGGTGTATTGGAGCGGAGTGACCCGCAGGCCGTCGTTCTTGTCATTGAGCGCGGCCACTGCCTTGGCCGCAAGCTCATCCGAATCGAACGCGACGCTGTAGGCCGCTTTGCGGTTGATGCGGTTCCACAACGCCTTGAATTCCCGCTTGTCGAAATTGGCGTTCAACGGATTTTTCTTCGGGCGGCGGTCGTCGCCGATGTCGGGCAATTGGCTGGCGCTGAACACGCTGTCGATGAGTTGGAATACCTGTTCGGCGTGCGGCTTCAGTTCTGGCGGCAGGTCGGCCAGCGTTCCGGCCTTCCTGGCATCGTGATACGCGTCCACAATTCGATCAGCATCGTCTGTGTAGTCGTTCCTGATAAGATAACGGTAGATTTGCCTCGCCAATTGTGGCGTGACCCGCACATCGCCGTCTACCGTCCCGAGCGTCTTGCCGGTGAAGTATTCCTCGTTAGCCACCCTGGGCCGAGCGGACAGGGAATTGCTGATGTCCTTTTGCAGCGCCGCCACGAAATTCCTGTAGCTTTCGCTGGCGACCACGGTCAGCACGTTTACCTCGTGGACGATGGCCGGATGATCCATCCGCTCGCCCTGCTGGTTGACCGACAGGCGCAGGCCGCGCCCCACCTCCTGCCGCCTTGAAACGGTGTTGTCGCTGTGCTTGAGCGCGCAGATGACGAACACGTTGGGGTTGTCCCAGCCTTCGCGCAATGCCGAATGCGAGAAGATGAAGCGCACCGGCTCGGCCAGCGACAACAGCCGTTCCTTGTCCTTCAGGATCAGGTCGTAGGCGTCCGCGTCGTCGGAAAAGCCCGCGTTTTCGCCACGCGTTGCAACCTTGGGGTCAGTGAGGCGTCTGGTTTTTTTGTCGATGGAAAAATAGCCGCTGTGCGTCTTCTCGACCGGAATGCCTTTCAGGTACTTGACGTAGGGCGTCTCGTCCAGATCGAGTATTTCGTTGAGGTACTGGTTGTATTCTTCCTCGAAGACGCGGGCGTACTCACCCTTTTCGTCCGCCGCCGCGTAGTCGCGGTACCTGGCGACTTCGTCGATGAAGAACAGGGTCAGCGTCTTCACGCCTTGCTGGAACAGCGCCTGCTCCTTGTCGAAGTGCGCCTTGACCGCTTCCCGAATCTGGATGCGGCGCAGCGCTGCTTCGCTCACATCGCCAATGGCATCGCCCGCCGCCAACTCGACGCCATTGGTGAAGCTCAGCGTGTCGGTGTTGGCGTTGATGTCCGAGACGACAAAACCATCGCGGTATTGATCCAGGCCATTGGAGAGATCGAACAGATTGTCTCCTTTGCCGATTTTGCGAACGATGCGTTTGATGTCGCCGCTCGCTAGCTTCTGCTCGAACTCCATCCGCGCTTCGGGTGGTTTCTTGCTCGAAATCTCGATGGATTGCAGGTAAAGATAGCCCGCCGTACCCGCCAGCCCCTTCACGGCGATGCCGCGCACGGCGATCTTCTTCACCAGCTTCTGGTTGTAGGCGTCCAGCGCGTCCAGCCGATGAATCCTGTTGTGCGCGGTCCTGTGGGTGGCGGAGTAGCGCAGTGCCATCAACGGCCTGAAATGGACCAGCGAATCCAGGGTCTTGCCGCCTTCCATCTTCTGCGGCTCGTCCAGAATCAGGATCGGGTGGTTGGCGCTGATGACGTCGATCGGCCTGCGTGACTGGAAATCGTCCAGTTCATCGTAGATGCGGCGGTTGTCCTTGCCGGTGGCATTAAACGCCTGCGTGTTGATGACCATCACGTTGATGCCCGCGTCCGACGAAAAGCTCTCCAGATG
>JAITJU010000219.1 GCA_031278735.1 Zoogloeaceae bacterium | reverse complement strand
CGGGCGGCGGCGGCGGCGGCGGACACGGCGGCGCGGCGGAACTGACGCTTGCCAACGCCGTCTCGGCGGGCGATGTCGTCCTGACCGGCGGCGCGGGCGGCGACGGCGGCGCGGGTGGCGACGGCGGCTCGGCCCAAAGCGGCAACGGTTCCGCCGGTCGCGGCGCGGATGGGGGCGCGGGCGGCGGCGGCGGCGGCGTCGATCTCGTCCTTTCCGCGCGGGAAACCGGCGCGATTACCCTCGAAGCGGGCAAGGCCGGCGCGGGCGGCAAGGGCGGCGCGGGCGGCGACAGCGACGGCGCGATCCACACGCATGGAGCCGACACGGGCGGCGACGGCGGCAAGGGCGGCGCGGGCGGCAAGGGCGGCGACGCGCGCCTGCGTCTTGACGCGGCGCTCGTGAAGACCGGCGCGATCACCCTGCGCAGCGGCCTGGCGGAAAGCCAGGGCAATCCGGGCGCGGATGGCGCGGATCAATCCGCGGGCGGTCACGCGGGCAAGGGCGGAGTGGGCGGCGACGCGGGGCAGGCAGGCGGCGTGGATTTTCGCGCCCATGCCCTGATCGCGCCCGTGATCGATCTGACCCGCAACGGCGGCGCGCTGAAATTCGCCGTGGAAACGCTCGACGCAACCGGCAGCGACAGCACGCTCATCACGCGCGACACCCTCGCCAGCGAGGTGAAAATCGACGCGATCCGCCTTGCCGAAGGCAAAACCCTCGACGTGACAGGCGCGGCGGTCTCGACCTACCGGGTCGACGCGCTGAATGTCCGCGCCCGCGCGGATTCCGCCAGAATCGCGGGCGATTTCGACCTTTCCGGCCGCGCGCTGAATTTCCATCCACTCCCCACCCTGGACGAGGGCGTGACCCTGCTGACCGTGAGCGGCGCGGTCGATGTGACCGGAACCCAGGTCGGCCTGCCCGCCCTGATTGGCTTGCAGGGCGGACGGGCGCATCGCGCCGCGCTCGACCTGCTTGCCGCCCGGGATCTGAACGGCATCCCGGCCAATGAAGGGGCACGCTTCCGGGGCTTGCAGGGGGTTTCCGTGGGCTACGAGTACGCCTTGCGCACCGCGGACGGCGCGAACGGCGCCATGGCGCTGCGGATGACTGCCGCGCGCGCCGCGCCGCAGGCCAAGGCGCTGTCCGAAGGTTTCCTGGGCGGGATGCTGTTCCTCAACCAGGGCGTCGACCTCGCCGATGACCGTGGAATGGCGCTCGCCCGAGAAGCCGCGGAAAGACGGTCGGGATACGGAGTATTCGGCATCCTCGGCCACGGCAGGCAACGCTACGACAGCGGTTCGCACGTCGATGTGGAAGGAACGCATCTGATGCTGGGCGCGGCGGCAGGCGGACAACCCGGCGGCGCGGGGCGGCTCACGGTCGGCGTTTTCGTCGAGCACGGCGACGGCGGCTACGACACATACAACGATTTTGGCGCGTCTGGACGCCAGTGGAGCCTGAACGGCGCTTCCCGCGCGCGGGGCAAGGGCAATGTCCGCTACGTGGGCGGCGGCCTGCTTGCTTATTACGAAACGGATTCCGGCTATCACGCCGAAGCCGGCGCGCGGGGCGGACGGGTCAATGTGGATTTTTCCAGCCGCGACCTGGTCGATTATCTCGGACGTCACGCCGAATATGACGCGCGGACGCGCTATGCCGCCCTGCACATGGGCGCGGGGAGGTTGTGGAAAACCGGCGCGGATTCCCTTGAGGCTTACGGCAAATACTTCTGGCTGCGCCAGCAGGGCAGGCGCGTCACGCTTGTCACCGGCGACGACGTTTCATTCGACGCGGCGGATTCCGAACGCCTGCGCGTCGGACTGCGCCTTGCCCGGATGCTTTCCGGCGCGTGGCGCGCCTACGCGGGATTGGCCTGCGAGCACGAATTCAACGGCAAGGCCAGGGCAACGGTCAATACCAGGGCCGCCCGCTACGCCATCGACGCGCCGAAGGTCAGGGGCGCGACCGGTATCGGCGAAATCGGCCTTTCCCGGCAACAGAGCCGGAATTTCCCGCTCGACCTCGACTTTGGCGTGCAGGCTTATTCCGGACAGCATCGGGGCGTTACTGGCGACGTGCGCGCGCGCTACCTGTTTTGAGACCGCGGCACAACGCGCGGCATCCTTGTCAAGAATGCCGTTGTCGCCTTTCGTTGCGATTTCCGGCGTGTTCACATGCCGGATGCCGCGTCTGTAGGCGTCGCGCCCGCGGCGGTAATGACGATGACTTGATCCGCATTTTCCAAACGCTTTCAACGGCTCATGGACATCCATGGAAACCGCTGGAGCAGAAGACGGTTGTCCCTGGTCATTTATCCGCTGTCTGCTGGTTCCTGCTGTAGGCGATGATGGCGTCGGGGATTTTGGCGAGCGGCATGATTTCGTCGGCGGCGCCCAGCTTGATGGCTTCCTTGGGCATACCGAAGACCACGCAGCTGGCTTCGTCCTGGGCGATGGTGCGCGCGCCGGCGTCGTGCATTTCCTTCAGCCCCGTCGCGCCGTCGTCGCCCATGCCGGTCATGATGATGCCCAGCGCGCCCGCGCCCGCGGCGCAGGCAACGGAGCGAAACAGCACGTCCACGGAAGGGATGTGGCGGCTGACGTGCGGCCCGTCGCGCACTTCCACCTGGAAACGCGCGCCAACGCGCTTGACCAGCATGTGCTTGCCGCCGGGCGCGATCAGCGCCAGGCCGGGGCGCACAGGGTCGCCGTCTTGCGCTTCGCGCACCTTGATCCTGCATTGCTGGCTCAGGCGTTGCGTGAACATGCCGGTGAAGTTTTCCGGCATGTGCTGGACGACGACGATGCCCAGAATGTTGGCGGGCAGGCGGGTGAGCACGCGCTCCAGCGCCTGTGTGCCGCCGGTGGAGGTGCCGATGGCGATGATGCGTTCGCTGGTGGGCGCAAGCAGGTTGTTCCTGGAAAGCGGCAGGATGACGTCGGCGGTATATTTGGGGCGGTCGGAAGGAATGGCGGGCGGCAGGACGGCGCGCACCGAGATGTTGCCCTTGCCGCGCGGCAGCGCCTTCAGCGTGGGCGCGGCTCTCGCGGCGGCGTGGACGGCGCGGCGGAATTCCTGCGCGGTTTCCTCGATGAACTGGCGCACGCCGACCTGCGGCTTGCTGATGACGGAAAGCGCGCCAATGGCCAGGGCGTCCCGCGTGACGGCGGAGCCTTTTTCCGCCATGTGCGAGCAGATGATGGTCGGCGTCGGGTGTTCGCTCATGAGCTGCCGCAGAAAGGAAAGTCCGTCCATGCGCGGCATTTCGACATCGAGAATCAGCACGTCCGGCCATTCGGCTTCCATTTTTTCGCGCGCGAAAATAGGGTCGGTCGCAGTCGCGATCACTTTTATGTCAGAATCACGCTCGAGCATCTGGGAAATAACCTGGCGTACCAGCGTCGAGTCGTCTACGATCATGACCTTTATTTTTTCAGTCATTGTTTCGCCTGTTCGGTGTATATGCTGGCGCGTTGACGGATGATGCAGCTTGTGATGACAAAGGAAAGACGCGGGCGCTTGCTTGCCGCGCAGACTCAACGCGCAGACGCAAGTTTGTCCTGAAACCCGGATGCAGACAAGCCCTGACGTCAACAAAAATGGATGGGAAAATCGCAATGAAACAGGAAGAAAATCTGAACGGCGCGCAATATTCGCTGACAATGGCGGCGCGTACCGACACGGGCAGAGTGCGCGCCGCCAACGAAGACGCGGTGTGGAGCGATGTCTACCGCCGCGCCGCCATTCTGGCGGACGGCATGGGCGGACACAAGGCGGGCGACGTGGCGGCGCAAATGCTGGTCAAGCGGCTTGCCGAGCGCCTGCCCCTGCCGGAACAGCAAACCCGTTCGCGGGTCGAGATTGCCGAGGCGCTTCTGG
>JAITJU010000216.1 GCA_031278735.1 Zoogloeaceae bacterium | reverse complement strand
AAGGAATTCTTCGGTTCGAGCCAGCTCTCGCAGTTCATGGATCAGACGAATCCTCTCTCCGAAATCACCCACAAGCGGCGCGTTTCCGCCCTTGGCCCCGGCGGGTTGACCCGCGAGCGCGCAGGCTTCGAGGTGCGCGACGTGCACCCGACCCACTATGGCCGCGTCTGCCCGATCGAAACGCCGGAAGGCCCGAACATCGGCCTCATCAATTCGCTCGCCCTGTATGCGCGGGTCAACAGCTATGGTTTCATCGAGACCGCCTACCGCAAGGTGGAAGAAGGCAAGGTCACGGACAGGATCGACTACCTTTCCGCGATCGAGGAAGGCCAGTTCGTCATCGCCCAGGCCAACGCCACGCTGGACGAAAACAGGCAGTTCAAGGACGATCTTGTAACCTGCCGCGAAAAGGGCGAGACCATCCTGGCCGAACCCAGCCGTGTGCAATACATGGACGTCGCGCCGGGACAGATCGTCTCGGTGGCCGCGTCCCTCATTCCCTTTCTGGAGCACGACGACGCCAACCGCGCCCTGATGGGCGCGAACATGCAGCGCCAGGCCGTACCCTGCCTGCGTCCGGAAAAACCCTTGGTCGGCACCGGCATCGAGCGCACGGTGGCCGTCGACTCCGGCACCGCCGTCGTTGCCCTGCGCGGCGGCGTGGTCGATTATGTCGATGCCGGACGCGTGGTGGTGCGCGTCCATGACGACGACGCCCAGGAGGGCGGCGTGGGCGTGGATATTTACAACCTCGTGAAATACACCCGCTCGAACCAGAACACCAACATCAACCAGCGCCCAATCGTCAAGGTGGACGACGTCATCGCCAGAGGCGACGTGGTGGCCGACGGCGCTTCCACCGACAAGGGGGAGCTTGCGCTGGGGCAGAACATGCTGATCGCCTTCATGCCCTGGAACGGCTACAACTACGAGGATTCCATCCTCATTTCCGAGCGCGTGGTGGCGGAAGACCGCTACACGTCGATCCACATTGAGGAGCTTTCGGTGGTGGCGCGCGACACCAAGCTGGGGCCTGAGGAAATCACCCGCGACATCGCCTCCCTGGGCGAAGCGCAGCTCTCCCGTCTCGATGAATCCGGCATCGTCTTCATCGGCGCGGAGGTAACGGCGGGCGACGTGCTGGTCGGCAAGGTGACGCCCAAGGGCGAAACCACGCTGACGCCGGAAGAAAAGCTCCTGCGGGCGATCTTCGGCGAAAAGGCTTCCGACGTGAAGGATACGTCCCTGCGCGTTCCGGCGGGCATTTCCGGCACGGTCATCGACGTGCAGGTGTTCACCCGCGAGGGCATCGAGCGCGACAAGCGGGCGCAATCGATCATCGACGAGCATCTGCGCGCCTACAAGACCGATCTGGCCGATCAGATGCGCATTGTCGAGCGCGACGCCCTTGATCGCGTAAAACGCCAGATTCTGGGCAAGAAGGCCAATGGCGGCCCCAAGCGTCTGACCAAGGCTTCCGTCGTCACGCTGGACTATCTGGAAGGTCTGGAGCCTTTCCACTGGTTCGACATTCGCATGGCGGACGAAGACGTGGCGCGGCAGATCGAACAAATCCGCGATATGCTGGAACAAAAACGCAAGGATTTCGACAGCGATTTCGAGTCGAAAAAGAAAAAGCTCACTCAGGGCGACGAATTGCAGCCCGGCGTGCAGAAGATGGTGAAGGTCTACGTGGCGGTGAAGCGCCGCTTGCAACCCGGCGACAAAATGGCGGGGCGGCACGGCAACAAGGGCGTGGTCTCGCGCATCATGCCGGTGGAAGACATGCCGCACATGGCGGACGGACGCACGGTGGACATCGTGCTGAATCCCCTGGGTGTGCCTTCGCGCATGAATGTCGGGCAGATTCTCGAAGTGCACCTCGGCTGGGCGGCCAAGGGCATGGGCGAAAAAATCGGCGCGATCCTGAAAAAAGCCGTCGGCGCCGGGGAGGAAAATGCGGCCAATACCAAGGCCATCAAGGAATTGCGCGCTTTTCTCGACAAGGCGTACAACAAGCACGGCAAGAAGGAAAACCTGAACGCCTTGAGCGACGAGGAAATTCTGGAACTGGCCGATAACCTGAAGGACGGTGTGCCGTTTGCCACGCCAGTTTTCGACGGCGCCCGGGAAGAAGAGATCAAATACATGCTGGAACTGGCTGGTCTGCCCGCCAGCGGTCAGGTGCAGCTCTTTGACGGACGCACCGGCGAAGCCTTTGATCGTCCCGTCACCGTGGGCTACATGCATTATCTGAAGCTGCACCATCTGGTCGACGACAAGATGCATGCGCGTTCCACCGGCCCCTACAGCCTGGTGACGCAGCAGCCGCTGGGCGGCAAGGCGCAGTTTGGCGGCCAGCGTTTCGGCGAAATGGAAGTCTGGGCGCTGGAAGCCTACGGCGCCTCCTATGTGTTGCAGGAAATGCTGACGGTCAAGTCGGACGACGTGAATGGCCGCACCAAGGTATATGAAAACATCGTCAAGGGCGAACACCGAATCGATGCCGGGATGCCGGAATCCTTCAATGTGCTCGTCAAGGAAATCCGGTCGCTGGCAATTGACATCGATCTGGACCGTTACTGATTTCAGGCAGGGAGAACCAAACCATGAGAAAAATGAGCTATCTGTTCGAGCCGTTGCAGGAAAAGGAATTCGGCGCGATTACCATCGGGCTTGCCTCGCCTGACAAAATTCGTTCGTGGTCATATGGCGAAGTGAAAAAGCCGGAAACCATCAACTACCGCACCTTCAAGCCAGAGCGCGACGGACTTTTCTGCTCCAAGATTTTTGGCCCAATCAAGGATTACGAATGCCTGTGCGGCAAGTACAAGCGCCTGAAGCATCGCGGCGTAATCTGCGAAAAATGCGGCGTCGAGGTCACGCTCGCCAAGGTGCGCCGCGAGCGCATGGGGCATATCGAACTTGCTTCCCCGGTGGCGCACATCTGGTTTCTGAAGTCGCTGCCCAGCCGTCTGGGCATGGTGCTGGACATGACGCTCCGGGACATCGAGCGAGTGCTGTACTTTGAAGCCTTCGTTGTGGTCGAACCCGGCATGGTGGCGGATCTGCGCCGCGGGCAACTGCTGACCGAGGAACAGTACATCGAAATGGTGGAAAAGCACGGCGACGAATTCTCCGCCCTGATGGGCGCGGAAGGCATACGCGATCTGCTCCGGAATCTGGACATCCACAGCGAAGCCGAGCATCTGCACAACGAACTGACCACCACAGGATCGGACGCCAAGAACAAAAAACTCGCCAAGCGGCTCAAGGTCATTGAAGCCTTCCAGAAGTCCGGCATCAAGCCGGAATGGATGATCCTGGAAGTGCTGCCCGTGCTGCCGCCTGACTTGCGGCCATTGGTGCCGCTTGACGGCGGCCGCTTCGCGACGAGCGATCTCAATGATCTCTATCGCCGCGTCATCAACCGCAACAATCGCCTGAAACGCCTTCTGGAATTGCGCGCGCCCGACATCATCGTCCGGAATGAAAAGCGCATGTTGCAGGAAGCGGTGGATTCGCTTCTCGACAATGGTCGGCGCGGCAAGGCGATGACCGGCGCCAACAAGCGCCCGCTGAAATCGCTCGCCGACATGATCAAGGGCAAGGGTGGCCGTTTTCGCCAGAACCTTCTCGGCAAGCGCGTGGACTATTCCGGTCGTTCCGTGATCGTGGTCGGGCCGCAGTTGAAGCTGCATCAGTGCGGCTTGCCCAAACTGATGGCGCTCGAACTCTTCAAACCCTTCATTTTTCACAAGCTGGAAGTGATGGGACAGGCGACCACCATCCGGCAGGCAAAAAAGATGGTGGAAAGCCAGGAAGCCGTGGTCTGGGACATTCTGGAAGACGTGATCCGCGAGCATCCGGTGATGCTGAACCGCGCCCCGACCCTGCACCGCCTGGGCATCCAGGCGTTCGAGCCGGTCTTGATCGAGGGGAAGGCGATTCAACTGCATCCGCTCGTCTGCTCGGCCTTCAACGCCGACTTCGACGGCGACCAGATGGCCGTACACGTGCCCCTGTCGCTGGAAGCGCAGATGGAAGCGCGCACCCTGATGCTCGCATCGAACAACGTGCTCTCGCCTGCCAACGGCGCGCCCATCATCGTGCCCTCGCAGGACATCGTGCTGGGGCTTTACTACGCCACCCGCGAGCGCATCAACGCGAAAGGCGAAGGCATGATCTTCGCCGACCTGGCGGAAATGGAACGAGCGCTGGCCGCGGGCGAGGTGGAGCTGCACTCGCGCATCTGCGTGCGCCTCAAGACTTTTGAAGCGGGCGCGGGCGAAAACGAATGGCGGGAACAGTCGGCGCGCGTCGAAACCACGGTGGGACGCGCCCTGCTCTCCAAAATACTGCCCAAGGGTCTGCCGTTCAAGAATATCGACAAACCCTTGAAGAAAAAGGAAATCTCCAAGCTGATCGACGAATCCTTCCGTCGCTGCGGCCTGCGCGAAACCGTGATATTCGCCGACAAGCTGATGCAGAACGGCTACGCGCTCGCCACCCGCGCGGGAATTTCCTTCTGCGCCGACGACATGAAAGTGCCGCCGGAAAAGCAGGACATCATCGCGGCGGCGGAAAAGGAAGTAAAGGACATCGAGGACCAATACACCAATGGTCTCGTCACGCAGGGCGAACGCTACAACAAGGTGGTGGATATCTGGGGGCGCACCGGCGATGAAGTCGCCAAGGCGATGATGGCGCAGATTTCCCGCGAAAGCGTCACGGATCGGCACAACAAGAAAACCGAGCAGGATTCCTTCAATTCCATCTTCATGATGGCCGATTCCGGCGCGCGCGGCTCCGCCGCCCAGATTCGCCAACTGGCGGGGATGCGCGGCCTGATGGCGAAACCCGACGGCTCCATCATCGAAACCCCGATCACCACCAATTTCCGCGAAGGTTTGAACGTTCTCCAATACTTCATTTCCACGCACGGCGCGCGCAAGGGTCTGGCGGACACGGCGCTGAAGACGGCCAATTCCGGCTACCTCACCCGTCGGCTCGTCGATGTGACCCAGGATCTGGTGATTACCGAGGAGGACTGCGGCACCAAGAACGGCTACACCGTGCGCGCGCTGGTGGAAGGCGGCGAAGTAATCGAGCCTTTGCGCGAACGCATTCTGGGGCGCGTGGTGGCGGATGATCTGGTCGATCCCGAAACGCAGGAAAGCGTCATTTTCGCGGGTACCCTGCTCACGGAAGACCTGGTCGATCTCATCGACAAGCTGGGCATCGATGAGGTAAAAGTGCGCACGCCCCTGACCTGCGACACGCGCTACGGCCTGTGCGCCAAATGCTATGGGCGTGATCTGGGGCGCGGTTATCTCGTCAATGTCGGCGAATCCGTTGGCGTCATTGCCGCACAATCCATCGGCGAGCCGGGCACACAGCTCACCATGCGGACCTTCCACGTCGGCGGCGCGGCCTCGCGCGCGGCGGTCATTTCCGAAATCGAATCCAAGTCCGCCGGCATCGTGCGTTTCTCTTCCGGCGTACGCTACGTCACCAACGCCAAGGGCGAAAAAGTGGTCATCTCCCGCTCCAGCGAACTTAGCATCGTCGATGACAACGGTCGCGAGCGCGAGCGCCACAAGGTTCCCTACGGCGCCACCCTTCTGCCCACAGACGGCAAGACCATCAAGGCGGGCGCGAAGCTTGCGACCTGGGACCCGCATACCCGTCCCATCATTACCGAATACGCGGGCATCGTGAAATTTGAAAATGTCGAGGAAGGCGTCACCGTCGCCAAGCAAATCGACGACGTGACCGGCCTTTCCACCCTGATGGTAATCGACGCCAAGACGACAGGCGCCAAGAGCAAATCCAAGGGACTGCGCCCGATTGTGAAGCTCATGGACGCCAACGGCGAGGAAATTCGCATCGCCGGAACGGATCAGCACGTATCCATCGCCTTTCAGGTCGGCTTCATCATTTCGGTCGCCGAAGGCCAGAAAGTACACGAGGGCGACGTGCTGGCGCGGATACCCGTCGAATCGGCGAAGACCCGCGACATCACCGGCGGGCTGCCGCGCGTGGCCGAGCTGTTCGAGGCGCGCACGCCCAAGGAAGCCAGCATCCTCGCGGAAATCACCGGCAAGGTCTCCTTCGGCAAGGAAACCAAGGGCAAGCAGCGCCTGATCATCACCGAACTGGAGAATAACGTGCCGCACGAATCCCTGATACCCAAGGACCGGCACGTCCTCATCCACGACGGTCAGATCGTCACCAAGGGCGAAATCATCGTCGAGGGCGAACAGGACCCGCATGACATCCTGCGTCTGAAAGGCATCGAGGAACTGGCGCGCTACATCACCGACGAAGTGCAGGACGTGTATCGCCTGCAAGGGGTGAAAATCAACGACAAGCACATCGAGGTCATCGTGCGCCAGATGCTGCGGCGCGTGACCATCACCGATCCCGGCGACACCCGCTTCATCAAGAGCGAACAGGTCGAACGCGCCGAGGCGCTGGCTGAAAACGACCGCATGGAAGCCGAAAACAAACAGCCAGCCAGCTACGAGCACGTGCTGTTGGGCATCACCAAGGCGTCGCTCTCCACTGACTCCTTCATTTCCGCCGCCTCCTTCCAGGAAACCACCCGCGTGCTCACCGAAGCCGCCATCATGGGCAAACGCGACGAATTGCGCGGCCTGAAGGAAAACGTCATCGTTGGCCGCCTGATTCCGGCGGGCACAGGTCTCGCCTACCACCGGAGCCGTAAGGCGCAGGCGGCGGGCGAGGATCAGGCCAGTGACCGCGCCATTCTCGACGCGGACGCGGACGAAGGCGAGGCGGAAACGGGCGAATCGGCGACAGCGGCAGCCGCAACAGAAGAAAGCGCGGCAACCGAATAAGGATTTATCCGTAAATTCAGATACAATCCTGATGCCCCCGCAACGCGACACAGGAGAAAGGGATGTCCAAGGCGCATGTCAATTCATGGGAAATGACGGACGAGTTCTGGAAACGGGTAGAGCCATTGGTGCCAAAGCCAGTGCGCGATCCCGGTGTGCAGTACAAGCGAGCAGTCGGCGCGGGTCGCCCGGCCAAGCCAGCGCGACTGGTCTTCGAGGC
>JAITJU010000156.1 GCA_031278735.1 Zoogloeaceae bacterium | reverse complement strand
TACCGTACGAGCGAAACATCTCCAGAAAGAGAGGTTGGCGGCCTTCAGACCCGCCCTTGCCGCCAGTTCCATCGCTGCAAACCTCTTTTGACCCTCCCTTGCCAGAAGCTTTTCCTCCCTGCCGCGGTCACTTCCATTGCATATGGCATTCATGCGATTGCCCTGCCGGAAAACCGGGAAGAACATGGAAAAATCCCTTGCAAAAAGAGAAAGCGGCGGAAAGATCCAGGACGTCATTCGGCTGCCCGCTCATGCCGCAGGCGATTGGCGAGCGCCACGAATCCGGCAAGCGGAACGTCTTCCGCTCGCCAGGTCGGGGCAATGTTCAGGTCGGTCAGATCGCTTTCGGCAAACAGAGGCTTCAGGGTGTTGCGCAACATCTTGCGCCGTTGGGAAAAAGCGGCGGCGACGACCTTTTCCAGCATGGCGGCATCGCACGGCGCGCGCTCGGCGGCGGGGATGGGGATGAGGCGCGCCACCGCCGAGTACACCCTGGGAACGGGATGGAAACTCTCCGGCGGCACGTCGAAGAGCCATTTCAGATGAAAACGATAGCGCAACATGACGGAAAGACGGCCATAGGCGGCATGGCCGGGTTCGGCCGTCATGCGCTCGACCACTTCTTTTTGCAGCATGAAATGCATGTCGCCAATCCGATCGGCAAAGGCGCATAGATGAAAGAGGAGCGGCGTGGAAATGTTGTAGGGCAGGTTGCCGACAACGCGCAGGCGCTTCTCCGCGCCGACCAATGCGCCAAAATCAAGGGACAGCGCGTCGCCCGCATGAATGCGCAGCCGATCCGGGGGGAATTGCTGCCGCAGACGGGCAATCAGATCCCGATCGATTTCCACGGCGTGGAGGCGCCTTACCCGCGCCGTCAATGGTTCCGTGATCGCCCCCAGGCCGGGGCCGATTTCCACCAGCGCGTCGTCCGGTCGCGGATCGATGGCGGCGACAATGGCGCGAATGACGCTGGGATCGACCAGAAAATGCTGCCCGAAACGCTTGCGCGGCATGTGCGCCGAGGCGGCGCGGGATTTTTCGGCGTTTACGCGCATGGCGACAAGACGCCGGACAACGGGGCAAGACAGGGCAACCTGAGCGGAAGAATCGCCTGCTCGCGTCCGCGGCGCGGGCGGCGCAATGCGGCGGAACGCCGCCCCAAGGCAATCAAACCGCCCGCCCAACATCGGAACGCCTTGGGCCAGGGCGCGATCCACAGGCCCAACAGACCGCGGGCAAAGGCAGAAAGCGGCAACGCCCATGCCGGTCTCGAGGCCGACATGGACGCGGGACGCGTGAAAATGGCCGACATTTCAAAGCAAGGGGATGGGAAAAGCGGGTTGCGCACAGCGCGGCACACCGGCCAATCCGCGCCTGTGTTTTTTCGCGCGCCTCCCGTCAAGGGAAACAGCCCTCTGCTGAATGCGAACATGCATTCTCATTACTCTATCTTTTTCGATATATTTTTGGGCAAGGTTGTGGGGCATCCGCCTTTTTTGACGCGCATCCGCCGACATTTCAGCTTTAGCCCGCACATCCGCGCGGCTTCTTGCAGCGCCGCGAAAAGACTGCCGGAATTCGCCTTGCCGGTTCCGGCGAGATCGAGAGCGGTGCCGTGATCGACGGAAGTGCGAATAAAGGGCAGCCCCAGGGTAACATTGACCCCTCGCCCGAAAGTGGCGTATTTCAGAGGCGCGAGTCCCTGATCGTGATACATGGCGAGCACGGCGTCGCCCCGCGCCAGGACGGGCGGGGTAAACAGGGTGTCGGCGGGCAAGGGGCCGATGAGGGTCATGTTTTCCTGTCGGCGCAGTTTTTCCAGCGTCGGGAGGATGCAGTCGATTTCCTCGCGCCCCATGTGACCGCCTTCGCCCGCGTGCGGATTCAGTCCCGCCACCAGGATGCGCGGACGCGCGATGCCGTATTTTTGCCGCAAATCACGGTGCAGGACGCGAAGCGCCGACGCGAGATTTTCCGGAGTAACGGCGGCGGCGACATCGCGCAGGGGCAGGTGCGCGCTGACCAGCGCCACGCGCAGATGGCCGTCTGGATGAGCGTTGGGCGTCCTGCCCGTCAGCATCATGACCACCTTTGGCGCGCGGGCGCGTTCCGCCAGATATTCGGTATGCCCGGTGAACGGCCTGCCGCCGAACATGCCCGCTTCATTGAGTATGCCCTTGTGGATCGGCGCGGTGAGCATCGCCGCGAATTCTCCGGAAAGACAGCCGTCAATGGCGTCATCCAATAGTTTGATGACATAAGCGGCGTTCGCCGCAGCGAGTTTGCCGGGCTGACTGGGCGCGGACAGGGGATGATGCCGCACTTCCAACACGTCCCCCGGCGGCAAGGGCGCATCCGGTCGATAGTCGCGCAGACGTGCCGGCAGGCGCAGCAGGCGGGCACGCTCGGCAAGCAGATTGCGATCGGCCAGCACGACAACGCGCGCGCCGCTGACGAAATTCGCCAATTGCAGGCAAAGATCCGGGCCGATGCCGGCAGGATCGCCGGAAGTGACGGCTATCAGCGGCTTATTCATCCTCTAGTCGATATTCCACGTAAGTTCTGTCGCGCAATTGCCGGAGCCAATCCTGATACGCCTCGTCCATCTTGCGTTCGCGCAATATCTGGCGGGCGGCGAGGCGTTGTTTCTCCACGCTCATGTTCTGCACGCGGCGTTCTTCCACCTTGATGACGTGAAAGCCGAAAGGAGACTGCACCACGGCGCTGATCTCGCCATCGGAGAGGGCGTCCATTGCCCGTTCAAATTCCGGAACGGTGTCGCCGGGGTTGATCCATCCCAGGTCGCCGCCATTGGCCGCCGAACCGTCCTGCGAATAAAGACGCGCCAGTTCCGCGAAGTTCTCGCCATGCCGCAGGCGTTCGCGCAGATCTTCCAGACGGCGGCGAGCTTCGGATTCGGAAATGAGTTCATCGACGCGAATCAGGATATGGCGGGCGCGGGTCTGGCGCACGCCGTCATCCTCCGTCTGGTTGCCGCGACGGGCAATGAGCTTGATGACGTGAAAGCCGTTCGGGGATTGCAGCAGGGCGATGTCGCCGACCTTGGCGGCGGCGGGTTGCGGCGAGGGTTGCAGCGTCTTGGCGGTTTCGGCGAAGAGCGTGGGGAGCGTATCTTCGGAACGCCAGCCCAAATCGCCGCCTTGCAAGGCGTCGGGCGCGTCGGAATAGGCGGCGGCGAGTTCCGCGAAATTTTCCCCTTGTTGGGCGCGTCTTGCCACATCCTCGGCTTTACTCCTCAGCTTTTGCAGTTGTTCGGGGCTGGCGGCCTCCGGCGCGCGCAGCAGGATGTGGGCAACGTGCAGCTCCTCGCGCTTGCCGTCCGTCTGCGCCAGAAAGTTATCGATTTCGGCGTCGGAAATGACCAGGCGGCTGTCGACTTCCCGTTCGCGCAAGCGGGCGATGAGCAGTTCGCCGCGGATTTCTTCCCGGAACTGGGCATAGGCAATGCCGTCCTTTTCCAGCGCCGCGCGAAATTGCGCGTCACTCATCTTGTTGTTGGCGGCGATGCGGGCAATGGTCTGTTCAAGCTGCGCGTCTTCCACGCGCAAGCCCTGCTCGCGGGCGGCCTGAATCTGGGCGCGCTCCATGATCATGCGTTCGAGCATCTGCCGTTCCAGCGTCGCCTCTGGCGGCAGGGGCGTCCCCTGGCGTTGCAGCCGACCAACGACCTGCTGCAGTTGCGTTTTGAGTTCGAACAGGGTGATGGCCTCGCTGCCGACGATGGCGACGATGCGGTCGGCTTCGATGATCTGCGGTCGCGCCGCCGCAGGCGAAGTCGTCAGCGCAAGGGCAAGAAGAGCGGCAAGGGCAAGGATGGGTCTGAACATGGCGTTACTCGTCGGAAAGAAGCGCGCCGGAAGAAAGTTCCGGCAATTCGCTGATATTGGTGTAGCCGGGCACGCTGCGGCGCAGCATCTGCAGCGGATTGGAGCCAATCCGGCCAAAATCGTTCAATTCAAGCTGGAAAAACAGGCTGGTGTTGGGCGATCCGGCCGTGGTTTCCAGCCGCTGGGCGACAAGGCGGGCAACCCAGCAGCCGGCGCTGTATTCCACGCCGACAATGCCTTCGACCAGACGGGAGGCGTCAAAGGCATAGTTGTAGCGGCCAACGGCATACCAGCGGCTGGAAAGCCGCCATTGTCCGGCAATGTCGATCTGATCCATGCTCTCAACATTCTGCTGCCGGGTGCTCCAGTTGATGCCCCGGTTGTAACGATAGGCAATGGAGAGCGTCTTGCCGTAATCCGGCTGATAACGCGCGCTCAGGGTGACGCGCTCCGTGGAGCTGTGCTTGATGTTGTATTCCAGCGCGGCATGGGCATGTACCTTGGGCGCAACCTGGCCGGAGAGGGCGGCGAGGAAATCGGAGTATTTGTCGTGATACAACGTCTCACCCGGCAAGCCAACCTTGAGCGGCTCGAAGTAATACCGCTGCCCCACCATTGCCCGGAGCCGCTCGCCGCCGCTCGCCGGGTCGATCAGGCGGGAAGTCAGCGCGGCCGTCAATTGCCGGGCGTTGTTGATGCGGTCATAGCCGGAAAAACGGTTTTCGCTGAAAATCTGGGCGAAATTGAAATCCGCCAGACCGGAATCGAACAGCGGATAGCGGCTCTGGTCCTTGTGGGGAATATTCAGATAGTAGAGTCTGGGTTCCAGCGTCTGTGTCCAGCGGTTGCCGAGCAGCTGGGTCTCGCGCTCAAAGGTCATGCCGACGTCCAGACTGAATATCGGCAGGGTGCGATGCAGGCTTTGCGGCAGATTCGCGGCGCGCTGGTCAACCTGGTAGCGCGTCATGTGCAGGCCGATTTTGGGGATGACGTAGTAGCCGGAGCGCAGAAACGGCAGGGCAATCTGCGGATAGAACACCGTGCGCTCGCCTTCTGTCAGCATGGGATGCGTAAAGCGGGTATATTGCCCCTCCGCCTGCGCTTCCAGCGCGCCGAAGGCAACGGGACTGACCTTGACGGTCACTTGCGGCTGCAGAAAATAGGGGTGATCCAGCCAATAGTCCTTCTTCTCGTCGTCATTGTCGGGGTTCAGCGTCTGATAACGCAGGGTGCGCAGGTTAACGCTCAGCCATTCGCGATTGTAGTTCAACTGAAACTGGCGGGTAATCTGCCGCTGCGAGGTCTGCACCACGCGCGAGGAAAGATCGGTGAAATAATCGTCATCGGAAGCGCCGCCCCACTCGATGTAGGTGGAAAATCCGCCGCCCAGGTTTTGCGCGTGACGGAAATCAAAGGCGTAGCGGCGTTCGGCTTCCTGTTTGTCTCTGGGCAGGATTTCGAAACGCGCTTCACTGTCGGCGTAATGATCCTTGTAGCGGATTTCCGCGCCGATTTGCAGCCCGCGTTTGCTCATGACGCGCGGCACTATGGTTGCGTCATAGTTGGGAGCGATGTTCCAGTAGTAGGGAACGGACAAATCCAGCCCGGTGCGGGTGGAGGATGAAAAGGTCGGGGCGAGCACGCCGGACTTGCGCTGATTGTTGAGCGAGAAAGAAAAGTAGGGGGCGTAGAAAATGGGCATGTCCTTGAAGTACAGGGTCGCGTCGCGCGCCGTGCCGTTGTTTTCGTCGTAATCCAGCTTGATGTCGCCGCTTTTGGCGAACCAGTCCTGCTTCACGTCGGCGTCCGGCTTGCAGGTGGAATAGGTGCCGTTTTCGATGCGAAACTGGTTTTCGCCCTCGAAATGAATGCGCGTGGCCTGCCCATAGCCTGTGCTCAAACGCGCCGGCAAGGCGGGCAAGGCTTCCGTTTGTCCCGGCAGATAATCCTGCCTGTCGCGCGCGCGTTCGATGGAGCGGCTGATTTTGTAACGGGCATTGTCGAAATAGCCGATTTTTTCGCTTATCTTCATTTGCAGATACGGCCCGCTGACTTCCACGCCTTTCTGGAGTACGCGCACATTGCCGTTGGCGCGGATTTCGTCTTCCAGCAGATAGTAGTCCATTTTGTCCGCGAACATCTGCGTGCCTTCCGTGTACAGACGGACATCGCCTTCGGCGCGCGTAATTTCATCCGCCTGCCCGCTGATTTTTTCGGCGGAAATCGTGGTTTCCTCTGGCGATGCGTCTGTTTCGCGCTCGCCGCCGCCTGCCGCGTCGTCGCCATCCCGCGCCAGGACTGGCGATGACGGCGCGGATGCGGCATATGCCGCGCTTTCCGGCGCGACGCTGTTTTCGGCAATATCCGTCGCCTGCGCCGCCTGTATTTTGGCGAAAAGGCAGGTCAAGGCAAGGGCGATGGGGCGGTAACGCAGTGGTTTCATGGTCTGGCGGGCAGCGTGACGACAAATAAAGAAGGCAGGCGATGGCGCGCCCAATGTTAAAATCCCGCCATTCTAACCCGAAGCCCTTCTGCCTCACATG
>JAITJU010000155.1 GCA_031278735.1 Zoogloeaceae bacterium | reverse complement strand
CCCCCCCCCCCCCGCGCAAGTCAAATCTGACTTTTTTTGAAAATAGTTAGAAGAAAATCATTATTTGTTGCTTTTCTGCAACAGACCTGGACGCCCGGTAACGGCATCGGCGAAAGGCGCCGCAAGCCTCACTCGCCCCCGTCCTCCGCCTTCTGTTCCCGGACTGGCCGATAGATTCGGGCGATTTTGACGCTTTTGTTCCGGGTCTGGACGACTTCCACGGCGACGCCGTGGAGCTTCAGGCTGACGCGGGTTTCGGGGATGTCCTCGAGTTGCTCCAGAATCAGACCGTTCAGGGTTTTGGGGCCATCCAGCGGAAAATTGAGACCGAGCTTGCGATTCAGTTCCCGCAGGGGCTGGCTGCCCTCGACCATGACGCCGCCTTCCGCGTCCCACACGAATTGCCGGGTCGCGCCGGGAAGCGCTGCGGCAAATTCGCCCACGATTTCTTCCACAATGTCTTCCAGACTCACCAGACCGAGAATTTCCCCATACTCGTCAATCACAAACCCCAGACGCTGGCGGTTTTCCTGAAAAAACCCCAGTTGCGCGATCAGGGTCGTGCCCACCGGAATGTAATACGGCGGCAAAAGCTGCGCCAACAGGGCATTGCGCTCGAATTCCGGTTCGGCGAGCCGCGACAGCGCCTGGCGCGCCGGCAACACGCCCAGCAAATGATCGAGCGACTCGCGGCATACCGGCAGGCGCGCGTGATGACTGTTGACAAGACGCGCGCGGATTTCCTCCCACGCGGCGTCGACATCCAGAATCTCCACGCCGCCGCGCGGCGTCATCACGTCCTCCACGCGAATTTTGCCCAGATCGAGCAGATTCATCAGAATGCTGCCGTGCTTGGCGGGAATCAGCGCGCGGCTTTCCATGACCAGCGTGCGCAATTCCTCCGGCGTGAGTTTTTCCGCGTCCGCCGCCGGACGCAGGGAAAGCCCGAACAGCCGCAACAGGGCGGAAACAAAAAGATTGACGAACCAGATGACCGGGTACAAAAGACGAATCAGGGGCATGAACACGAAACTCAAGCCCTCGCTCAACAAATCGGCATGGCTGGCGCCGACGACCTTGGGCGTGATCTCGGCAAACACCAGAATGGCAAAGGTCAACAACAGGGTCATCGCGCCAAGCATCCATTCATCATTGCCGAAAAGCCGCAGGCTGATCAGGCTGACCAGCGCGGCGGCGGCGACATTGACCAGATTGTTGCCCAGCAGGATGACGCCCAGCAGACGATCAAGACGCGCCAGAAGCTTCAGCGCCAGCTTCGCGCCCAGACGCCCCTCCCGGGCGCGATGGCGCAGGCGATAACGGTTCGCCGCCATCATGGCGGTTTCACTCATGGAAAAAAACGCCGACAGCGCCAACAGCGCAATCAGCGCGCCAACAAGCAGGGATAGGGGTATCTGGTCCAAGGGTGGAAAATCAGGCGCGCTGCAACAACACTTCCAGCACGAAACGGCTGCCGATGTACGCCAGCAGCAAGGCGACGAATCCGGCCAGCGTCCAGTTCAGCGCCCGCCTGCCGCGCCAGCCGTAAATACGACGCCCCAGCAGCAGAATGGCGAAAATGACCCAGGCAATGATGCCGAATATCGTTTTGTGCTCAAAGGTCAACGCCCTGCCGAACACATGCTCCGAATAAAACAGCCCGCTGCCCAGCGCCACGGTCAGCAGGGCAAAGGCAATGGCAAGAATGCGAAACAGCAGGGCCTCCATCGCCAGCAACGGCGGCATACTCCGCAGCCGCCGGGAACGGGTCGGGTGATGCAGGCGCTTTTCCACCAGCCGCATGAACAACGCATGCGCCGCCGCCAGCGCGAACAGGCCGTAGGCCAGCATGGCTGCCAGAAAATGCAGGCGAAAACCCAGCGCGTCGATGTGCGCGATCGCGTGCGTCACGGGAAAAAGGAAAGGCAGAAAGGCCGCCAGCGCCGCCGCGTTCAAAACAATGGGCTGCACGCCATCCATGCGCGCCTGAAAACTCTCCAGCCAGTAGATCAACACCACCAGCCAGGCCACGAGACACAAGGCCAGCGCAAAGGAAAACTGCATGTCGCCCGCGCCAAAAAGGGCGCTCCGTAAACCGTTCGCGTGCAGGAACAAAGTCGCGCCGATGAGGATTTTTTCCGCCCGCGCCGCCCGCGCGGAAACCTGCGCGGCGAATTTTTCCGACCAGCGGCTGCGCCAGAAATGCAGGCCAAGGGCAAGATAAAGCGCGCCCGACAACGCAAGCAAGCCGGAGGAAGAGAGCTGATTTACAATAGGCATTCCAGAATTCTACCTGAAGCGGCCATGCTTGATAACCTGACAGAACGCCTTGCCAAAGTAATGAAAACCCTGCGCGGGCAGGCGCGCCTCACCGAAGACAACATCGGCGAATCCCTGCGCGAAGTCCGCATGGCGCTGCTGGAAGCCGACGTGGCGCTGCCCGTCGTCAAGACCTTCATCGACGCCGTTCGGGAAAAGGCGCGAGGAGAAGCCGTCATCGGCTCGCTGACGCCGGGACAGGCGCTGGTCGGCGTGGTGCACCGCGAACTCGCCGAATTGATGGGCGGCGGCGCCAGCGAAGGACTCAATCTGGCCGCGCAGCCGCCCGCCGTCATCCTGATGGCGGGGTTGCAGGGCGCGGGCAAAACCACCACGGTCGGCAAGATCGGCAAATTCCTGAAGGAAAAACACAAAAAGAAAGTGCTGGTGGTCTCCTGCGACGTCTATCGCCCCGCCGCCATCGCCCAGCTGCAAACCATCGCCCGGCAGGCGGAACTGGAATTCTTTCCTTCCAGCGCCGACGATAAGCCCGAAGCCATCGCGCTCGCCGCCGTAGACTGGGCGCGCCGCCATTACTGCGACGCGCTGCTGGTGGACACGGCGGGACGGCTGGCGATAGACGCCGCCATGATGGCGGAAATCAAAACGCTGCACACGGCATTGAAGCCGGTCGAAACCCTGTTCGTGGTCGACGCCATGCAGGGACAGGACGCGGTCAATACCGCCCGCGCCTTCAACGAAACCCTGCCGCTCACCGGCGTGGTGCTGACCAAGCTGGACGGCGACGCGCGCGGCGGCGCGGCGCTCTCCGTGCGCCAGATCACGGGCAAGCCCATCAAGTTTTCCGGCATCGGCGAAAAACTGGACGGGCTGGAAGCCTTCCACCCCGAACGCATGGCCTCGCGCATCCTCGGCATGGGCGACGTCCTGTCGCTGATCGAGGAAGCGCAAAAGAATCTGGACGAACAAAAAACGCGGGAACTTGCGAAAAAGCTGAAAACAGGCAAAGGCTTCACGCTGGAGGATTTCAAGACGCAAATGCAGCAAATGCGGCAAATGGGCGGCATGACCGCCCTGATGGACAAACTCCCCGGCCACATCGCCCAGGCCGCCGGTCAATTGCCGACAGGCACGGAAGACAGGATGACGCGGCGCATCATCGGCGTCATCAACGCCATGACGCCGCAGGAACGCGAAAAACCGGAACTGCTCAAGGCCAGCCGCAAACGCCGCGTCGCCGTCGGCGCGGGCGTGCAGGTGCAGGAGGTGAACCGCCTGCTGAAACAGTTTGAACAAACGCAGAAAATGATGAAACAGTTTTCCCGGGGCGGCATCGGCAAACTCCTGCGCGGCATGAAAAGACCCGGCGGAATGCTCCCTTAACGGCAGATCACAATGCGGCGCGCGCTATTTTTTCTTTTCCAGCCAGGCGATCAATCCCTGCCATTGCTCGATATCGCGCTTGTTGCGCGCGCGCGGAGGGTCAAAAATGGTCTGTCCGGCCGCAGCGACATTCACATAGTTTTGCGTGTTCCGCAAATAGGCGACAATGGGAATGTCGAAATGGCGCAGGAATTCTTCCAGCATGTTGGCGGCGCGGGTGCGCGGGTCGATCCGCATGGCGACAATACCGATTTTCGCCAGGCGTCCGCCCAGATCCTGACGCAGGGTGTTGAGAAAATCCTCGGTCGCCGCCATGTCGAAAATGGAAGGCACGATGGGAATCAGCACCTTGTCCGCCGCTCTGAGGTAATCATTCAGCTTGTAGCCCTGGAATCCGGCGGGCGCGTCCAGCACAACCCAGTCCGACGCCTGCGGCAAACTGACGCTCATCTGATTGCCGCTGAAATAGCCGGTAATCGCAGGCAGTTCCGGATCACGAAAGGCCAGCCAGCGCAGCGCCGACTGCTGCCGGTCGAGATCGCAAAGACTGACGGCGCGCTTCTGATTGGCGAAATGCCCGGCAATATTGATCGCCAGCGTAGTCTTGCCCGCGCCCCCCTTGGGGTTTGCCACCATGACCGTGCGCATGAACGCCTCCTTCCAATGTAATTGAAAATGTAGGCGTGATTATAGGGCGGATCGGAATTTCAAGGGCGGCAGTTCGGAAGTCCGGCAGGGCAATCGCATGAATACATTTGTCATCGCGCCTGGTTGTTTGCCGGGTTACCGTACGAGCGAACACCTCCAGAAAGAGAGGTTGGCGGCCTTCAGACCCGCCCTTGCCGCCAGTTCCATCGCTGCAAACCTCTTTTGACCCTCCCTTGCCAGAAGCTTTTCCTCCCTGCC
>JAITJU010000151.1 GCA_031278735.1 Zoogloeaceae bacterium | reverse complement strand
CATGGCGACGAACCATTGATCGGTGAGCATGGGTTCGAGCACGACGCCGGTACGGTCGCCGCGCGGCACTTTCAGTTTGTGCTTCTCGGTTTTTTCCAGCAGGCCCAGGGCGTCGAGATCGGCGACGATGACCTTGCGGGCCGCGAAACGATCCATGCCCCGGTATTTTTCGGGCGCTTCGTCGTTGAGGGTGGCATCCAGCGTCAGGATGGAAATCGCCGCCAGCCCGTGGCGCTGGCCCACGGCATAGTCGTTGAAGTCGTGCGCCGGGGTAACTTTCACGACGCCAGTGCCGAATTCCCGATCCACATGCTTATCGGCAATGACGGGAATTTCGCGCTCAGTGAGCGGCAGCTTCACCGCCTTGCCGATCAGATGGGAAAAACGTTCGTCCTCGGGATGCACCATCACGGCGGTATCGCCGAGCAGGGTTTCCGGGCGAGTGGTGGCGACGGTGAGATGCCCGCCGCCATCCGCCAGCGGATAGCGGATGTGCCACAGAAAGCCGTCTTCTTCCTCGCTTTCCACTTCCAGATCGGAGACTGCGGTTTTCAGCTTCGGGTCCCAGTTGACCAGACGCTCGCCGCGATAAATCAAGCCTTCTTTATAGAGGCGGACGAAGGTTTCGGTGACGATGCGGCTCAAGCCCTCGTCCATCGTAAAACGCTCGCGCGTCCAGTCCGGGCTGCTGCCCAGACGGCGCATCTGACGAGTGATCGCACCGCCGGAGTATTTTTTCCATTCCCGTACCTTTTCCAGAAATTTTTCGCGCCCCAGATCGTGGCGGGAGACGCCTTGCGCATCGAGTTGCCGTTCGACCACGATCTGGGTGGCGATGCCCGCGTGGTCGGTGCCCGGCTGCCACAGGGTGTTCACGCCACGCATGCGGTGGTAGCGGATGAGCGCATCCATCAGGGTCTGGTTGAAGCCGTGCCCCATATGCAGGGTGCCGGTGACGTTGGGCGGCGGCAGCAGGATGCAGAAGGCTTCCCCTCCGGGCTTTGCGGTGTCCAGCCCGGCGGCGAAATAGCCGCAGGATTCCCACTCGGTATAAAGGCGTGATTCGATCACCGCAGGTTCAAAACTTTTGGGCAGTTCCATGAGTTTCAGGGGGAGGCGGAAAATTTGCGATTATATCGCGGCAGACGGCGGAAAAAGGAGGCAAAACCGGCGGCAAATGCTGGCTTGAAGGTCGCCAGACTCTCTTCCAGAAGGCGCTTCACCCGCGCCGCAGTCTGTCGAACAACCCGGCGTAATGACGAATGTATTCACGCGATTGCCCTGGTCGGAATGGTCGGCGTCCTGTCCCCGCCTGTCAAAATCCGCTATCATGCGGGTCTTTCGCAACCCGCATCCGCTTCATCGTCAGGGGATTCTCATGACCGAATCACAAGCCGCGTTCGACAATGTTTCCGTCCAGAAGGCCGCCAACGTCTACTTCGACGGCAAATGCGTCAGCCACACGGTGCTTTTTCCCGATGGATCCAAAAAGACCCTTGGCGTCATCCTGCCCTCTCGCCTCACCTTCACCACTGGCGCGCCGGAAGTGATGGAGACCGTCGCCGGTTCCTGCCGCGTGCGCTTGTCCGGAGAGAACGAATGGAAAGCGTACGGCGCGGGGGATTCCTTCCGCGCGCCCGGCAATTCGCGCTTTGAAATTGAAGTGACGGGCGAACCCTATCATTACGTCTGCTGCTACGGCTGACGGGAGTTTTTCATGCCTTCCTTCGATTTCACTTCCGAGGCCGACATGACGGCCATGAAAAACGCGGTCGACGTGACCGCCCGCCAGATCGACAACCGCTACGATTTCAAGGGCACGGCGGCAAAGGTCGAACTGGAGGAAAAGACGAAGACCATCACCCTCACGGGCGATTCCGATTTCCAGCTCGACCAGATCAAGGATCTGCTCTTTCCGGCGCTGGAAAAAAAGGAAAAGGAAAGCGTGAAGCGCCTGGATCAACAACCGGCGCAGAAGGTTTCCGGCAACAAGATGAAGCAGGAATTGCGGATCAAGAGCGGCATCGAGAGCGACCTGGCGAAGAAGATCGTGAAGATCGTCAAGGACGCCAGGCTCAAGGTGCAGGCTTCCATTCAGGGCGACGCCGTGCGCGTTTCGGGCGCAAAGCGGGACGATTTGCAGGCGGCGATCCAGCTGATCGCCAAAAGCGTCACGGATTTTCCCGTCCGCGCCGGAAATTTCCGGGATTAGCGACACAATCCTACATTTTGTCACGCTGCCGCGAAGGAAATGCGGTTTACAATTGGCGGCGCTCTTTTGATGACAGCAGGGGGGCGGAAGTTTCCCTTACGTGACAACCCATTTCCATGCGCCGTCTTTTTCGTCCGTTTCTGTGGCTCCTGTTCGCGCTTTATCTGGGCTTTTCGGCGTTGACGCTGGCATTGCGCTTCTGGGTAATGCCGGAGTTGCCGCGTTACCAGCCGGAAATCGAGGCGCTGGCCAGCCGCGTCCTGGGAACGAATCTGAGTCTGGGGCGTCTGGAAGCGCGCTGGTCGGGGCTGAATCCGGGCGTCTCCTTGCACGATGTGCGGATTTTCAATGCCGAGGGCGAAGTGGCCTTGCGGTTGACGCGGGTCGATGGCGTGTTGTCCTGGCGTTCGCTCCTGTCGCTGTGGCGCGGCATGCCCACCTTCACGCTGCTGTCTCTGGAAAAACCGGAGTTGCTGATTCAGCGCGACCGGGAAGGCAAGCTTTTCGTGGCGGGGCTGCCGATACCCGCGCGGGAAGAAGACGGGGAAAATGGCGCGGCATTGCAATGGCTGCTGGCGCAGCAACGCATTCGCATTCATGACGCAAGGATTGTCTGGCGGGATGATCTCCATGCCGCGCCGCCGCTGGCGTTGCAGTCGGCGTCGCTCGAATGGCGCAACCGCGGACGGCGGCATCGTTTTGGCCTGACGGCGCGTCCGCCCGCGCATCTGGCGGCAGCGTTGGACGTGCGCGGGGAATTATCGGACGACACGGCGGATACGGCGAATTGGCGGACGTGGCGCGGACAGATTTACACGCGGCTGGAAGCGGCGAACCTGCCGGAAATCCTGCCGCTGCTGAAACAGAACGGACTGGACGCGGCGGGCTTGCAAATCGAGCGTGGCCGCGGCGCGTTGCGCCTGTGGGCGCAACGCGGCGAACGCGGCTGGCAAGGCACGGGCGACGTGGCGCTGGCGGATGCCCGCCTGCGCCTTGGCGCGGATTTGCCCATGCTGGAAGTCTCGCGTTTGCAGGGAAGATTGCAGGCCGCGCGCAGCGCCGCTTCCGGCCTCGTCTCCTGGCGCGTCGCCAGCCGCAAGCTGACGCTGGAAGCGCGCCTGCCTCAGGGCGACGCCATCGGCATTGCCGGCCTGAACATGAATTCAGAATGGCGGGCGCGCGTAAAGAACGCGGAGACCGGACTTGTGAAAACCGCTTCCCCGAACGGGGAGGAGCCGTTCCCATCCTTGCGCGCCGTAAGTATTTCCCTCAACGCGCTCGATCTGGCGCAACTGGCGCGCCTGTCGGAAGCCTTGCCGCTCCCGGAAAAAACCCGCGCCCTGCTTGACCGCCATCAGCCGCAAGGCATGTTGCGGCAAGTGAAGGCGCACTGGAATCAGGATATTTCCTTGGGCAGGGAGGCGCGCAAAGACGACTACGGCGTGGAGGCGGCTTTCGAGCGTCTGGCGTTCAGGGCGGCGGACAAGATGCCGGGCGTTGCCGGGCTTTCCGGAAAAATCGTCGCCAATGCGGCGGAGGGCAAGCTCACGCTGGAGGGGCGGCAGGCGGCGTTATCCTTTCCCGTCGTGTTTGCCGAGCCGCAGTTCTTGCTGGATCGCCTGCGCGCGCAGGTTGAATGGCGGCGCAACGCCAAAGGGATCAAGGTGGAGGTTCGCTCCCTGGACCTTGTT
>JAITJU010000129.1 GCA_031278735.1 Zoogloeaceae bacterium | reverse complement strand
ATCGTCACCGACCTTGCCGGACGCGCCGACCTGCCCGGTCTTTATGCCGTCGGCGAAGCCTCCTGTTCCGGCCTGCACGGCGCGAACCGATTGGCTTCCAACTCGCTGCTGGAATGCCTGGTTTTCGCCAAGGCCGCCAGCGAAGACATTTTCCGGCAGCCCGTCCTGCCGTCGCCCGAACTGCCCGCCTGGGACGAAAGCCAGGTGACGGACGCGGAGGAAGAAGTCGTCATCGCCCACAACTGGGACGAGTTGCGCCGCTTCATGTGGGATTACGTCGGCATCGTCCGCACCAGCAAACGCCTGCAACGCGCCCTGCGCCGCGTGCGCCTGCTGGAGCGGGAAATCGACGAGTTCTACACCCGCTTCCGGGTAAACTACGACCTGATCGAACTCCGAAACCTCGTCACCACCGCCAGCCTCATTATCCGATCCGCCCTGAAACGCAAGGAAAGCCGGGGGCTGCACTACTCCTCCGACTACCCGCGAACGCTGCCCAGGGCAAAGAACACGCTGCTCAGGAAACACGCCGACGCCCAGCCCGCCCGCCTCCGTTCTCAGTCTTCTCAGTCTTCCGTTTCCTGAACAGCAAACCATTCCTGCGTCACGCTCTCCGGCGTCACTCGCTCGCCCATCCGGGGCGTGAGCAGCTTGACCTTGCCGTCCCGCAGCGCAAGGTCGCGCACGATCCGGATGGATTCGTTCCAGGGGTGACGCGCCAGATCGAAGACGCCCCAATGCACGGGAATCATCGCCCGCGCGCCAATGTCGTGATAAGTCTGGATGACCTCCGCCGGGAACATGTGCGTCTTGGGCCAGCCGGGATTCCAGCCGTCGATTTCGAGGAATGCCAGGTCGAACGGCCCGTGTTTCGCGCCAATGTCCCGGAAGTGCTTGCCGTAGCCGGAATCGCCGCTGACGAAGACCCGGAAACGCTCGCCCTTGAGCGCGTAGGATGCCCACAGTGTGGTGTTGCGCCGGGCAAAAGTGCGCCCGGAATAATGAATGCCGGGTTCCGCGGCGATGGTCAAGCCGTCGGCGTGATACGTCTCGCCCCAGCCGATTTCGTGGATGCGCTCCGGGCGGACGCCCCATTTCTTCAGGTGCGCCCCGACGCCGTAAGGTACGACGAACTGGGTGTCCCGTTCCCGCAGGGCGCGCATGGTCGCGTATTCGAGATGGTCGTAATGGTCGTGGGTGATGAGCACGACATCAAGCGGCGGCAGATCGGCGCGCTTGATCGGCGCGGCGCCGAAGCGGCGCACGATGCCGGGCAGGGGCGCGGCGTTGCCGAACACCGGATCGACCAGAAGACGCTTGCCTTCCAGTTCGATGATGAGTGAGGCGTGTCCGAGCCACCAGGCGGCCAGATCGGCGGGCGGCGCGGCAAACGAATCGGCGTTGAGCGCGACCATGGGCAAGGGCGAGGCGGGCGCGTCGGGATTGGACAGCAAGAAGCGTATCCAGCCGGAAGGGCCGGGACCGGTGGCGCGATCGGGATAGTACGCCAGCGCTTCGGGACTCTGAAAGACGCCCTCCCGGTAATAGGGAAGGTTTTCATAGGCGGCGATTTCCGCCGCGTCAGGAGAGGCGCCAATGACCCGAAACAGGTGACAGCCCGCGATGGCAAGCGGTATCGCCAGCACGAGCAGCGTCTTGAGGCAAATTCGCAGAAGTTTCTGGAGCATGATGAACGCTTCCTCCGTGCTTGCGGAATGAAAGGCGGTATTCTAGTTTTTCCGCCGCCGATGGCAAGGATGTTGCCGCGGGCGTGACGCGCGATTATGACGGAAGGGATTGCGCGAAGGGGAAGGGATGTTGCGCGTTTGTATTCCCTGTTTTACAAAAACCGGCGAACCTTTACAAAATGTGCCAATTGTCCGGCAGGGCTTTGTTAAACTGCGCGTCACTCTTGTTTCCCTGTCCGGCAAAGGCGCATGACTTTCGCTTTTTCTTTTCTGGCATCTCGTCCGCTGGCGCGCTGCGCGGTTTGTCTGTTGACGCTCTCCGGCTGCGCGCCGCTTGCGCCTGCGCCAGATCCCGGCGCGCGGGTTTCCCGCGTTGTGACGCCGGAAGACTGGCGACAGCGGGAAGCCGCGGCCAATCTGGCGGCGGAAGGCGGGGAGACGCAATCCCTGGCAACCTGGTGGGCGGCGTTCGGCGACCGCGATCTGAGTGATCTGATACAACGCGCGCTGCTGAACGCGCCGGATAGACGATTGGCCGAAGCGCGCCTGCGGCAGGCGCGGGCGCAGCGCAATCTGGCGCGCGCGGATTACTGGCCGACGCTTTCCGCTTCCGCGCGCGCCAGCCGCTCGCCGGGATCGGAGGATAACAACACGCATTATCAGGCTGGATTCGACGCCAGTTGGGAAGTGGATGTTTTCGGACGCACGCGCCACGCCGTGGCGGCATCCGAGGCGGATCTGGCGGCGGCTGAAGCCAATCTGTCCATGGCCGAGGTGACATTGGCGGCGGAAATCGCGCGCGAATACGTGACCTATCGCACCTTGCAGGCGCGTTACGCCATCGCCCGACAAAACGCGCAAAGCCAGACGGAACTGCTGGAAATTGTCCGCTGGCGCGCCGCCGCCGGTCTGGTGAGCGAGATGGACGTGGAAAACGCCCGCGTTCTGCTGGCGCAAACCGAGGCCAGTCTGCCGCTTCTGGCAAACGAGCGTCTCAGCGCCCTGCACAGTCTGGACGTGTTGCTGGGACTCACGCCGGGTTCTCTGGAAAACACGCTGAGCGCGCCGCGCCCCTTGCCGCGACCGCCGGAAAGAATTGCCGTCGGCATTCCCGCCGACACGCTGGCGCGCCGCCCGGACGTGCGCGCGGCGGAAGCCAGCCTGCGGGCGGAAGGCGAACGTGCGGACGCGCAGAGCGCGGAGCGTTTCCCCGTTCTGACCTTGAGCGGCAGCTTTGGCTGGGAGGCGATTTCCCGCGCGGCGCTGGGCGAACACGAGAGCATCGTGCGTTCGCTGATGGCGGCCTTGAGCGCGAGTCTTTTCGACGGCGGACGTTTGAAGAACCGCATCATCGCGCAGGATGCCGTGCTGGAAGAAGCCCTGGTGCGTTACGAGCAAAGTCTCGTCGCCGCCCTGACGGAAGTGGAAAACGCGCTCGCCGCCCATGCCGCCGGACAGTCGCGTCTGGCGTTATACGCGGAGGCGCTGGAAGCGGCGCGCGGCGCGGCGACGCTTGCGCGGCAGATGTATCAGGCCGGTCTGAGCGATTTTCAGTCGGTACTGGAAAGCCAGCGCAGTCTCCTGAGCGCCGAAGAAAACCGGATCAACGCGGAAGGCGACACGCTTCTGGCGCTGGTTGCGCTCTACAAGGCGATGGGCGGCGGCTGGCGCCAGGAAACGCCGCCCGCGAATTCTCCTTCTTCTCCTTCCGCGCACACCTCATGAACACATCCTCCCTGAAAAATCTGCTGAACGAGCACGGCAAATCCGCTTCCTCCGCGCGGCAACGCTGGCGTCTTCCGGCGCTGGCGGCGCTGGCGCTGATCATCGCGGCATTATGCTTTTTCTTTTTCACTTCTTCCGCGCCGAAACTGCGCTACGCCACGGAAAAGGTCAGCGAAGGGCCGCTGGTGGTCAGCGTTTCCGCCAGCGGCGCATTGCAGCCGACGCGCTCGGTGCATGTCGGCAGCGAACTCTCCGGCACGCTGGAATCCGTGCTGGTGCGGGAAAACGACAGGGTGGTCAAGGGGCAGTTGCTCGCCCAAATGGACACGTCCAAATTGAAGGACGCGGTGGCGCGTTCGCAGGCGGCCGTCACGGCGGCGGAGGCGAATGTGGCGCAGGCCGAGGCAACCCTGGCGGAAAACAACGCCTCTCTTTCCCGGATGCGGAAGATGGCGGAACTTTCCGGCGGCAAGGCGCCCGCCTTGCAGGAACTCGAAAGCGCGGACGCCGCCGTGAAACGCGCGAGCGCCAATCTGGCCAGCGCCCGCGCCGAGGTCTCGCAGGCGCGCGCCGCCCTGATGACCGAGCAAACCAATGTGCACAAGGCAACCATCCGCTCCCCGACCGATGGCGTGGTGCTGGCGCGCGAAGTGGAGCCGGGGCAGACCGTGGCGGCGGCAATGACGACGCCCGTGCTGTTTGTCATTGCCGAGGACTTGACGCAGATGGAATTGCACGTCAATGTCGATGAAGCCGATGTCAGCCAGGTTCGGGAAGGCATGAGCGCGGACTTTACCGTGGCCGCCTGGGGCAACCGCAAGTTTCCCGCCACGGTCGAGCGCGTCGATCTGGGCGCGACCACCACGGATAATGTCGTCACCTACACCACCGTGCTCAAGGTTGCCAACGACGATTTGGCGTTGCGTCCCGGCATGACGGCTTCCGTGGAAATCATCACCACGCGGCGAGAAAAGGCGCTGCTGATCCCGAACGCCGCCCTGCGCTTTACGCCGCCCGCCGAGGGCGCGGCAAACACGCGCAGCTTCATTGATCGCCTGATGCCCGCGCCGCCGCGCCGATCAAGAAACAACGGCGGCGCCAATCAACAGCGCGGCGCGGCGCCGACCGCGTGGATTCTGCACGACGGCCTGCCGCAACCCGTGACGCTTAAGGTTGGCATCAGCAATGGCGCTTATACGGAAGTGCTGGGGGGCGAACTGTCGGCGGGGGCGGAAGTCATCACCGAATATCAGGAAGTCAAGAAGTGAAGGAGGCGAGCGCCACGGACGGCGAGGAGCGCGCGCTCATCGAGTTTCAAAAGGTCGTCAAAATCTATGGTCAGGGGCAGATAGCGTTTCAGGCGCTCCGCGGCGTCGATCTGCGGATCGCGCGGGGCGAATTCCTTGCCGTCATGGGGCCGTCCGGTTCCGGGAAATCGACGGCCATGAATATCCTCGGCTGTCTGGACATTCCCAGCGCGGGCGCATACCGTTTTCAGGACGTGCATGTCGAGCGGCTCGACCGCAACCAGCGCGCCTTATTGCGGCGGCATTATCTGGGCTTTGTCTTTCAGGGCTTCAACCTGCTCTCGCGCACCTCGGCGCAGGAAAACGTGGAATTGCCGCTCCTGTACCGCGGCGAGCCTGTCGCGCAACGTCACGCCGCCGCGCGGCAGGCGCTCGCGCGCGTCGGGCTTTCCGGCTGGGAGGCGCACACGCCGGCGGAACTCTCCGGCGGCCAGCAGCAGCGCGTCGCCATTGCCCGCGCCATTGTCACCCAGCCGCTGGTGCTGCTGGCGGACGAACCCACCGGCAATCTGGACAGCACGCGCAGCCATGAGATCATGGAATTGCTGGTGCGGCTGAATCGCGAGCAGGGCATCACCGTCCTGATGGTCACGCATGAAGCCGACATGGCGGCCTATGCCCGGCGTGTCGTGCATTTCGTCGACGGCGCGGTTGAAAGCGACGCCAGACAGACGGAACGGGAGCCTGGCGCATGTTCCTGAACGCCATTCTGCTCGCGCTGCGGGAAATTCGCCGCAATCTGACGCGCTCCTTTCTCACCATTCTCGGCATCGTCATCGGCGTAGCGGCGGTAATCACGATGGTGACGCTGGGCAACGGCGCCACCCGCATGGTGAGCGAACAGATTTCCAGTCTGGGCAGCAATCTGCTCATTTTGCGTCCCGGTCAACGCATGGGACCGGCGGCCTTTGGCTCGGCGGCTTTCCGCGTCAGCGACGCCGACGCCCTGACCGCGCAGATACTGACCCTGCGGGCAGTCGCGCCGACGGTTTCCCGCAGCGCGCCGCTGGTGGTCGGCAATGAAAACTGGTCGTCCAGCGTTACCGGATCGACCAACGACTATCTCACGGTCGGCAACTGGCAGCTTGCCGCCGGACGCTCGTTTTCCGCCGAGGAACAACAGGCCGGACGCGCGGTCTGCATCATCGGCGAGACGGTGCGCAACAAGCTTTTCGGGCGTCAGAACCCCGTGGGCGCGCAGATTCGCGTCAAGAATTTCTCCTGTCCGATAGTGGGTCTGCTGGCCGCCAAGGGTCAAGGCGCCATGGGCATGGATCAGGACGATACCGTGCTCATGCCCCTGAAGGCGGTGCAACGTCGGCTGATCGGCAAATTGCAGGATGTTAACGTCATTATGCTTTCCATGCGCGACGGCGTGGATTCCACACAGGTGATGGCGCAGATTCGCCGCCTGATGCGCGAGCGCAGAAAGCTGTCCGAAAGCGAGGATGACAATTTCACCATCATGGACACGCGCCAGATTGCCGAAACGCTGTCCAGCACCATCGGCACCATGACCACGCTGCTGGGCGCGGTGGCGGCGGTGAGCCTTCTGGTGGGCGGCATCGGCATCATGAACATCATGCTGGTTTCCGTCACCGAGCGCACCCGCGAGATCGGCATCCGTCTGGCCATTGGCGCGCTGGAACACGAGGTGCTGCTGCAATTTCTCATCGAGGCCGTGACGCTTTCCGCCTTCGGCGGACTCGTCGGCATTGCCCTGGCCTTCGTCTCTTGTCTCGCGCTGGCCGCCGTAACGCAGATGCCCTTCATTTTCGACCCCGGCATCAATCTGATTTCCTTCGTTTTTTCCGCCCTCATCGGCGTACTGTTCGGCTACATTCCCGCTCGTCGCGCCGCCAGGCTGGACCCAATCGAGGCGCTTCGGTACGAGTGAATCCGCGCAGGGCGCGGCGCGATTCACGGCGGCGGTTCAGTTCCCGTCCTGTCCGCAGGCCGCCGCCAGCAATTCCGCCTGGGCGTTCCGGGGTTTGCCGCGCGAGACCTTGCGGCTGTAGCCGCCGTCGGCGGCCATCTCCCATGCCTGCTGGTTGTCGCTCAGATACGCGCGCAGGCCCTCGTTCATCACCTGTTTTTTGAGCCGCGCGTCCAATATGGGGAAAGCGAGTTCAATGCGCCGAAAAAAGTTGCGCTCCATCCAGTCGGCGCTGGAAAGGTAGAGTTTTTCCCGGCCGTCGGCCAGAAAATAAAACACCCGGTGATGTTCGAGAAAACGACCAATGATGGAGCGTACGCGGATGTTTTCGGAAAGACCGGCAACGCCCGGCTTGAGGCCGCAGACGCCGCGCACGATGAGGTCGATTTTCACTCCGGCGCAAGAAGCGTCATAGAGCGCGTTGATGGTTTCCGGCTCCAGAAGGGCGTTCATCTTGGCGATGACGCGCGCTTTTTTGCCCTGGCGCGCCAGTTCGGTCTCGGCGCGAATGGCGGCGACGACATTCGCGTGCAGGGTAAACGGCGCCTGCCAGAGATGACGCAGGGTGCGCGCCTTGCCCAGTCCGGTGAGCTGCTTGAAGACTTCGGAGACATCCTGGCAGATTTCCTCGTTGGCGGTCAAGAGGCCGAAATCGCAATACAGACGCGCGGTGCGCGGATGGTAATTACCGGTGCCCAGATGCGCGTAACGCCGCAACGCGCCTTCTTCGCGGCGCACGATCAGGAGCGCCTTGGCGTGCACCTTGTAGCCCACCACGCCATAGACCACGTGCGCGCCCGCTTCTTCCAGCTGGGTCGCCCAGCCGATATTGGCCTCTTCGTCGAAGCGCGCCATCAATTCCACGACGACGGTGACTTCCTTGCCGTTCTGCGCGGCGCGGATGAGCGACTGCATCAACACGGAATCCTCGCCGGTGCGATAAATCGTCATCTTGATGGCGGCGACCGCGTCGTCGTCGGCGGCGGCGCGCAGCAGGCCAATGACCGGCGCGAAGGACTGGTAGGGGTGATGCAACAGCACGTCGCCTTGCCGCAGCAGCGCGAAGAGGCTGTTGTCTTCCTGCGCGCGCCTTAACCGTTCGGGCAGGCGCGGCGTATGCGGCGGAAACAGCAGATCGGGGCGCGCCACGTTGTCCGGCGCCTGCATCAGCCGCGCCAGGTTGACCGGGCCATCCACGCGGTACAGGTCTTCCTCGCGCAGGCCGAACTGGGCGAGCAGAAAATCGGCGATGGCGCGCGAACAGTTGTTGGCGACCTCCAGACGAACCGCGTCGCCAAAATGCCGGTGCGGCAATTCGCCCTGGAGCTTGGTGCGCAGATTGGTGATTTCTTCCTCATCGACGAACAAATCGGAATTGCGCGTGACGCGAAACTGGTAGCACCCCCGCACACGCATCCCGGAAAACAGATCGCCGACGAATTCATGCAGAATGGAAGATAGGAACACCAGCCCGCAAGACCCGCCCGCCAATTCCGGCGGCAATTGCACCACGCGCGGCAAAAGGCGGGGCGCCTGCACGATGGCGATGCCGGAACTGCGCCCGAAGGCGTCCCTGCCTTCCAGTTCCACGGCGAAATTGAGGCTCTTGTTCAGGAGGCGCGGAAAGGGATGCGAAGGATCGAGGCCGATGGGCGTGAGCAGCGGCATGAGTTCGCGGTTGAAATAATCGCGTATCCAGACGTGTTGCGCCTCGTTCCAGGCGGCGCGGCGAATGAAGTGGATGCCTTCGGCGGCCAGTTGCGGCAAGACTTCGCGGTTGAGTATCTGGTATTGCGTCTCGACCAGCGCGCGCGCTTCCAGGCTCACCAGGCGAAACACTTCCTGCGGCGTTCTGCCGTCGGTGGTCAGCCGCGCGGCGCGGGCGCGGATCTGCTCCTTCAATCCCGCGACGCGAATCTCGAAGAATTCGTCCAGATTGCTGGAAACAATGCACAGGAAGCGCAGGCGCTCCAGAAGCGGCGTGTCGTCATCCTGCGCCTTGGCCATCACCCGGCGGTTGAAGGCCAGAATCCCCAGTTCGCGATTCAGGTAATGTCCGCTGAAAAAAGAAGAAGGGAGGTTCATGCGCGTCAGGAATCGAGGATCAATGGAAAGCGGGAAGTTTATCGTATCCAGGACGCTTGCGGGCGGCATTGCCGGAATTGGGCACGCTCAATCGCCGGGAAATCGCCAGGCTAGCGGGTCGAGAAATTGCAGACGGCTGATCCGGCTCTAGTCGAAATTGGCGCAGTCGATGAGCTTCTGTCGCGTCTTCGCGTCAAAACCGGCGGGCGCGCACCGCTCCGACAAATCGGAGCCGTCCCTTTTCGCTTGTTTAACATGGCGGATAAAGGCGTCTTTCGGAAAAATGCCCGCATCCTCGGCAAAGAGGCAGAACAGGAGGCGCACGAGACAGACTTCCCGCGCGCGCCCCTCGTAACTTGCGCGTTGGCGAAATTCTTGCCGGACGACTTCATCTCGACGGCAATTTGCGACTTCTGAAGATAGTCGATGTATTTGCAAAATGAATGACGGAAGGCGGTCGCGGCTATGCCGGAGGGAACGGCGGCACCCCCGTTCCGTCGATCGCCCGGTGCCGCACCAGCACACGGGCGACCAGGCGCTGACACTGCCGTCCCAGCCATTCCGCCAGATAAACCGAGCGATGCTGGCCGCCCGTGCAGCCGATGGCGACGGTCAAGCTGGCGCGGTTATCCAGGCGATAGGCGGGCAGCCAGTCGTGGAGAAAACGATGCAGGTCGGCGCGCATTTTCAGCACGGACGCCTCGGCTTCCAGAAATTCGATCACGGGCGCGTCCAGACCCGTCAGGGGGCGCAGGACGGCTTCATAATAGGGATTGGGCAGGCAGCGCGCGTCGAACACCAGATCGGCGTCCCGCGGCAGGCCATGCTTGAAGCCGAAGGATTGAATGTGCAGCGTCAGACCTTCCTGCGCAGGCGCGGCGGCGACTTGCAGCGTCCATTCGCGCAACTGGGCGGCGCGCAGGCCGGAAGTGTCCATGTGATGCCCCAATCCGGCCAGCGGCCTCAGTCGGCACCGCTCCTCGGAAATGGCCTCCACCAGCGTGCGGGCGTCGGAGGCCAGCGGATGACGGCGGCGCGTTTCGGAGTATCGTTTGATGAGCGTGTCGTCCTGGGTGTCAAGAAACAGAAAGCTGACGAGATGCCCCGCCTGACGCAGGATGCGTATTTTTTCCGGCAGGGTGTCGATGGCCGCGCCCGAACGGACGTCGATGGCGACGGCGGCGCGCGCGTAGCCTTCGACTTGCAGCAGGTCGACCAGCCCGCCCAGTATGTCGACCGGCAGATTGTCCACGCAGTAATAGCCGCGATCTTCCAGCACATGCAGCGCGACGGATTTTCCGGAACCGGAAAGACCGCTGATGAGGATGATTTCCATGGCGAAAAAATAAAAAGAAAACGCTATTGTACGCATCCCGACTGACAGCGCGTCCTGTGGAGGCATCCCGCATTCGCGTCTGAGACGGCGCCGAATCCGCGCCAGATTCTCGGCGGCGTACGCCGGATCGCCGTTCGGCATTCGTTCGTATCCAAAAGCCTGGAGACTGCATGTCATGTGCGCCATGGCCTGCCCTGTTCGGACGGCCTCGCCGGAATGTCGACGCTTACGCGATCATCTGAATCGGATCGGGCTTTTCGCGCATTCTGGTAAGATACCTTGCCTCATTCATTCCGATGCCCCATGACGACTCGTAGCTTTCAGCGGATCATCCTCGCCTTGCAGCAATACTGGAGCGCCCAGGGCTGCGCGCTTCTGCAGCCCTATGACATGGAAGTCGGCGCGGGGACGAGCCATACCGCCACTTTTTTGCGCGCCATTGGCCCCGAGCCGTGGAAAGCCGCCTATGTCCAGCCCTCGCGCCGCCCGAAGGATGGGCGTTACGGCGAGAATCCCAACCGGATGCAGCATTATTACCAGTATCAGGTTGTCCTGAAGCCCGCGCCCGGAAACATCCTGGAACTTTACCTGGGTTCCCTGGAAGCCCTGGGCTTCGACTTGCGGGAAAATGACGTTCGCTTTGTCGAGGACGACTGGGAAAACCCCACCCTGGGCGCCTGGGGTCTGGGCTGGGAAGTGTGGATGAACGGCATGGAAGTCACGCAATTCACCTATTTTCAGCAGGTGGGCGGCATCGACGTGAAGCCGATTACCGGCGAAATCACCTACGGGCTGGAACGGCTGGCCATGTATCTGCAGGGCGTGGAAAACGTCTATGACCTCGTGTGGACGGAAGGGTTGACCTACGGTGACGTCTATCGCCAGAACGAGGTCGAGCAATCGGCCTACAACTTCGAGCATTCCGACGCCGAATTTCTCTTCGCCGCCTTTGACGCGCACGAAAAGGAGGCGGCTCTCCTGATGAAAGCTGAGCTGGCGCTGCCCGCCTATGAACAGATATTGAAGGCGGCGCACACCTTCAACCTTCTGGACGCGCGCGGCGCGATTTCCGTCACCGAGCGGGCGGCCTACATCGGGCGCATCCGCAATCTTGCCCGGCGCGTGGCCCAAGGCTACCTGGATTCCCGCGCCCGCCTGGGTTTCCCGCTCGCCTCCCGCGAACACGCCGCCGAAGTCCTGGCGCGGCTCGAAAAAAAGGCGGCCTGACGATGACGACGCAAACATTGCTGGTGGAAATCCTGGTCGAGGAACTGCCGCCCCGGTCGCTGAAAAAACTGGGCGAGGTTTTTGCCGATACCCTGTTCGACACGCTTCGCGCCGCCGCGCTTGCCACGGCGCAAAGCGCCGTCACCGCCTATGCCGCGCCGCGCCGTCTGGCCGCGCGCGTCACGCATGTCCTCGCCGTTGCCGCCGACAGGCCGGTTGCGCAAAAGCTGATGCCGGTTTCCGTCGGCCTGGACGCGAACGGCGAGGCCACGCCCGCGCTCCTGAAAAAGCTGGCGGCATTGGGGCTGGCGGCGGATGCCGTTCCCGCCCTGCGCCGCGCGCCGGACGGCAAGACCGAAAGCCTGTTCCTGGATCGCGCCGTCCGGGGCGCGACGTTGGCGGAAGGCTTGCAGACGGCGCTGGAGGCGGCGCTTGCCGCGCTGCCGGTTCCGAAGGTCATGAGCTATCAGCTCGCCGACGGCTGGCGCAGCGTGCGTTTCGTCCGTCCGGCGCACGCGCTGGTTGCCCTGCACGGCGCGGATGTCGTGCCGGTCGCCGCGCTGGGACTCAACGCGGGCAGGCAGACAGAGGGACATCGTTTCGAGGCGCGCGTTCACCCCTTGTGCCTGGAACAGGCCGACGACTATGCCGAAGTCCTGCGGCGCGAAGGCGCGGTCATCGCTTCCTTCGCCGAGCGGAAAAGCGAGATCGCCCGGCAATTGGCGGCGGCGGCGCGGGCGGCGGGCGCGGGATTGACGCCCATCGAGGACGAGGCCCTGCTGGATGAAGTCGCCGCGCTGACGGAACATCCCAATGTATTGACGGGCGCGTTCGATCCGGAATTCCTCGCCGTGCCGCAGGAATGCCTGATCCTGACCAGGAAGGCCAACCAGAAATATTTTCCGCTTCTGGATGCCGAGGGAAAACTCACGCACCGCTTTCTGATCGTGGCGAACCTCTCCCCCGCCGATCCCGCCGCCATCATTCGCGGCAACGAGCGCGTGGTGCGCCCGCGTCTGGCGGACGCCCGCTTTTTCTTCGAGCAGGATAAGAAGAAAACGCTGGAAGCGCGTCTTCCGGCGCTGGACAAGGTGGTCTATCACAACCGGCTCGGAAGTCAGGGCGAGCGCAGCCGGCGCGCGCAGGCCATCGCCGTTGCCCTGGCCCGGAAACTGGGGGACGAAAATCTCGAACGCGCGGCGCAAGAAGCCGCCCGGCTCGCCAAAGCCGACCTCCTGACCGGCATGGTGGGCGAATTCCCGGAACTGCAAGGCGTCATGGGCCGTTATTACGCGCTCAATGACGGCTTTTCCGTCGAAGTGGCCGACGCCATCGAGGATCACTACAGGCCGCGTTTTTCGGGGGATGACCTGCCGCGCGGAAAGACAGGCCGGATCGTGGCGCTGGCCGACAAGCTGGAGACCCTGGCGGGGCTTTTCGGCATCGGGCAGACGCCGACTGGCGACAAGGACCCGTTCGCGCTTCGCCGTCACGCGCTGGGGATAATCCGCATCCTCATGGAAAGCGATCTGGATTTTTCGCTCGCGGATTTGCTCGCCGAAGCGGACAGATGCCTGGCCGCCGTGCCGGGCTTCAAACCCGCCGCCGCGCTTTTGGCCGACTTCATTTTCGAGCGCCTGGCGGGGGCGCTGCGCGAAAAAGGCTACACGGCGCAGGAAGTCGACGCTGTCCTTGGCTTGCGTCCGCAGCGTCTGCGCGACATTCCCCGCCGCCTTGCCGCCGCGCGCGATTTTTTGAAACTTCCCGAAGCCCAGGCGCTCATCGCCGCCAACAAGCGGGTCGGCAATATTTTGAAGAAGGCCGAGGGCGGCGCGGCGGAGGCGGCGGATGCCGTGGATGCCGCGCTCCTGAAGGAAGCCGCCGAATCCGCCCTGTTTGCGGCCTTGCAAGACATCGCGCCCCGCGCGGACGCCGCGTTCGAGGCGGGCGACCATACCGGCTCGCTCAAGACGCTGGCGGCGCTGCGCGCGCCGGTGGACGCCTTTTTCGATCAGGTGATGGTCAATGTCGATGACGCCGCGCTGCGCGCCAACCGCCTCGCGCTCCTCGCCCGGCTCCACAGGGCGATGAACCGGGTGGCCGACCTCTCCCGCCTTTTTGCCTGAGACATCCAAGCCTGCCCCTGAACATGAAACTCGTCATCCTCGACCGCGACGGCGTCATCAATTTCGATTCCGCCCAATACATCAAGAGTCCGGCGGAATGGAAACCCATCCCCGGTTCGCTGGAAGCCATCGCCCGCCTGAATCACGCGGGCTACAAGGTGGTCATCGTCACCAATCAGTCGGGCATCGGGCGCGGCCTCTTCGACATGGACACGCTGAACGCCATTCACGAAAAGATGCATCGGGCGCTCTTTGCTGCGGGCGGACGCATCGACGCCATTTTCTATTGCCCGCATCCGGCGGATTCCAACTGCGATTGCCGCAAACCCAAGCCCGGTTTGTTCAAGCAGCTTGCTGATTGCCTGAACGTCAATCTGGCCGGGGTTCCCGCCATCGGCGATTCCCTGCGCGATCTGGAAGCCGCCGCCGCCGCTGGTTGCCAACCCATGCTGGCGCTTACCGGCAAAGGCAAAAGAACGAAGGAAGAAGGAAAAGACCGTTTCCCCGCCAATACCCTGGAATTCGCCGACCTCGCGGCGGCGGTCGACTTCATCCTTGCGGGAGGCGAGACGTGATTTTTTCGCGATCCCTGTTCTTCTGGCTGCTCGTCAGCCTGATGACCGTTCCCGTCGGCATTCTGCTTGCCTTTTGCACGCTGTTTCCGCTGTCCACCCGTTTTTTCATCGTCAAGCTCTGGTGGACGGCCTTCATGTGTCTGGCGCGGTATGTGATAGGCGTGAAAATGCAGGTGAAAGGACGTGAGAACATCCCCGAAAAGCCCGTGCTGGTGCTTTCCAAGCATGAGTCCGCCTGGGAAACCGTGGGGCTGCAATCCATTTTCGTGCCCGCTGTTTTCGTGCTCAAAAAAGAACTGTTGAAAATCCCCTTTTTCGGCTGGGGACTGGCGGCGCTCAGAATGATCGCCATCGACCGCGACGCCGGACGCAAGGCGCTGCAACGAATGCTCGAACAAGGCAGAAACCGGCTGGAATCCGGCATCTGGGTCATCGTCTTTCCAGAGGGCACGCGCGCGCTGCCGGGCGAGCGGTTGCGCTACAAATCCGGCGCGGCCTACCTCGCGCTCAAAACCGGATCTCCGGTGCTGCCCGTGGCGCACAACGCGGGCGACGTCTGGCGCAAGAAAGCCTTTTGCATCCATCCTGGCGTCATTACCGTCAGCATTGGCCCCGCCATTGCCACCCAGGGCTTGAAAGACGCGCAGTTGAACGCCGTCGTGGAAAACTGGATCGAAGCGGAAATGCGCCGCATCGCCCCGCAACGTTATGTCGACGCGCCGCCCATGCAGGGCGATTCCTTTCCGCCGTCCCCGATCCCATGACGGATGAACAACGTCAAGCCCGCGCCGCGCGAAGTCACGGATTATCCCCTGTCGCCTTTTACAATCCGGCAGCCAAACGACCCTTGCAAGGAGACCTGCCATGCGCATTCTGCACACCATGATTCGCGTGGGCGATCTGGATCGCTCCATCGCCTTTTATACCGAAGTGCTCGGCATGACGCTCCTGCGCCGCCAGGATTATCCCAATGGCCGCTTCACCCTGGCCTTCATCGGCTACGGCCCGGAATCCGAAAACGCGGTCATCGAGCTGACGCACAACTGGGGCAAGGCGCATTACGAGCAAGGCACGGCCTTCGGTCATATCGCCATTGAGGTGGAAGACGCCAGAAAAACCTGCGACGCCATCCGCGCCAAGGGCGGCAAAATTCTTTTCGACGCCGCGCCCATGACCTTTGACGCCTCCATCATCATCGCCTTCATCGAAGATCCGGACGGCTATTCAATTGAGCTGATTCAGGCGGCGCGATGACGGTGCCGCTCAGGTGTCCCGCGCCGGCACTTCGCCCAGACGCGCGCGCAGGGAAGCGGGTTTGCCGGTAAACAGGATGGCATAGTAAACCGCGTTGCTCATGACTTTCTTCACATAATCGCGCGTTTCGTTGAACGGGATGGTTTCGACATAGATTGCGCCTTCCAGCGGCGCGTTGGCGCACCAGGCGCGCGCGCGGCCAGGACCGGCGTTATAGGCGGCGGAAGCCAGCACCGGATGCTGATGCAGGCGTTCCAGCACCATCCGCATGTAGGCGGTTCCCAGCAGCAGGTTGATCTCGGTATCGTTCACCTGTTTGTAATCGTAGTTTTTCAGGCCGATTTGCTTGGCCACCCACTTGGCGGTGGCGGGCATCAACTGCATCAGGCCGGAAGCGCCCGCAGATGATTTTGCCTGCACGATGAAGCGGCTTTCCTGACGCATCAAACCGTAAACCCAGGCGTCGTCCAGCGCCTGCTCGCGCGCGGCAAGCCGCACCTGACTGGCGAAGGGCGCAAGAAAGCGCAGCGAATAATCATGCTGCGCGCGGGTACGCTCGGCGGCGCTGATGGCGCGATCATATGCCTGGCGCTCGTAGGCGAAATGCGCCGCGGCCAGCAACTGACGATCCTCCATGTCACGAACAGACCAGTTCCATTCGCGTACGCCCTCGATGCGCAGATCCAGACGCAGCAGGGCCAGCGCGCGCAAGAGTCCGGGATGCGCGCGCGCAACGCTCATCTCGGCGGCGCTCGGCAACGCGGCAGGCGGCGGAATGCCGATGGGCAGACCCAGTTCCTCATCCGTCAGGTTGCCATAGAAATTCGCCTGACCGCGCAAACGCTGGAACTCTTCATGGGCAATGGCAAAATGCCCCACTTCCTTGTGAGCGCGCGCCTGCCAGTAAATCCATGCGGGCTGCTCCCGCAATGTTTTTGGCATAGATCGAATGGCGGCAAGCACGGCGTACCAGTCTTTCACGCGCAGGGCGGCGCGGACATGCCACTCGGACACATCCTTCGATCGCGCCTTTGGACTGCTGCGGGAAAACCAGCCCAGCGCCTCCGGCATATGCTGGCGCGCGCCGGACAAGGCAATTTGTCCCCAGCACCAGGCGCTCGCCTGCGGCCCTAGACGCGCTTGCCAGGTTTCCAGACGCGACCGGGCGGCCAGCGGCTCGCTTCGCGCCAGACGAGCAATGGCCAACGCCACGATTTCACGCCGGGCGCGTCCGCCGCTGAAGTCTTCCGCCTTCAACTGCGCCAGCCAGCGCGCGGGTTGCTTGCTGATTTGTCCGAAATCCTTCTTGTCCGGCTGTTGCGCGGCCGACAAAAACTGCAACACCCGGCGGGCTGCTTCCATTTTACCCTGCTCGACCAGCAGACGCGCCCGTTGCCAATAGAGGTCGTCGCCAACTTCCCGACCCAGAAGCGCGAACAAATGCTGGCAACCTTCCGGAGCATCGATCAGCGTCGTCCACAATTCTTCCGCCTCGCGCCAGGCGGCATCTTCATTGCGTTTTACACGCGCCAGGACAGACAGACAGCGGGCATCCTGATCGGGCGCGGTCAGCTTGCGGTAATGCGCAAGCAGGCCGCGCCAGTCGGCGCGTTTTGCCAATACGCCGAGCCAGTCGGCGCGCAGACGTTCTCCCAGATAATTGCCGCGCTCACGCTCAATAAATGCCAGCACAGCGGCTTCGTCCCGTTTTTCCAACCCCTGACGCAGGCGATAATAGTCGACCCAGGGCGCGAGCACGTGTTCGGAAAGCGTTTCGTTCAGCGTCTCCAGCGTGGAGCGATCGCCTATCCGAAAGGCTTCGCGCGCCGCCAGGAACAGGTTGTCGTCCGTCTCTTCCTGCGCGGCGCAAGCGACAAAAGGCGGCAGCGCGATAAGCGCCGCGCAAACAAAAAACCGCAAAAAAGGCTTCATTGGCTACAATCAAAAAATACAAAATTCGCATGAACAGAGCAGCATAGCATGAAAGACGCGCCAAATCGGAAGACAGGAGAAACGTCGCCAGACAGCCGCCAGGCGTTGCGGACAACGCGCCTCGCCGCCCGCCGCGCCTGCGCGCCAGCACAAGTGGCGGCGTGGTCGCGACAAATTGCCGCGCATCTGTTGCGGGTTTTTCCGCAACCTCCCGGCAAATGCGTTGCGTTCTGCTGGCCTGTCCAGAACGAGCCGGACGTACGCGCGGTCATCGAAATCTGGCGCGCAGCGGGCGCGGACATTGCCCTGCCGGTGGTCATCGCGCCGCAAACGCCGCTGGTTTTTCGCGCATGGACGCCAAAAACAGCGCTGGCCGCCGACGCATCCGGCATTCCCGCGCCAAGAAACGGAAAAATGCTGCACCCCGATGTTTTCGTCATTCCGCTGAACGCATTCGATGCGGCAGGCTATCGTCTGGGTTATGGCGGCGGATTTTTCGATCGCACCCTGGCGGCCTTGCCGCGCGCGCCGCTCGTCCTGGGCGTTGGGTTTGAATTGGGGCGGACGGCAAGCGTCCAGCCACAGGCGCATGATTACCCCGTGGACTGGCTGTTTACGGAGGCGGGCTTTTGGGCGATGCGGGCACATCGTTCGCCGCGAAACGGAGAATCGCCAGCGCCAGAAAACCAACCGCCAGCACTTCGTAGAGCGCGCCCACAAGATCATAGACGCCCGTAGCGAGGGTAAATTCCAGTCTTGCCCAGCTTTGCCGCAACAAGACCAGCAACCCCGCGCTCAGCGCCAGCCAGGCAACGCTCCGGCGCAAAGACAGGCGCAAAAATTGCCGCAGGGCGATCATTGCCGCGAATACGTAGCCGCCCATCGCCAAAAACAACCCCAGCAACGCGAAGTGGTAGGGCGTATAGTCAAGTACGGGCGGGAATAACAGGGTTTTCGACAGCATGGCGAAGACGGGCGAGCGCGCGTTCCAGAAGTTCAGGCGCGCAGCCAAAATTGAAACGCACCCAGCCGGGCGCGCCAAAATCCGCGCCATCGGAAAACCCCAGTCCGCAGGTTTCAAAATAGGCGGCGGGCGACAGGTCATCCGGCAGGGGCAGCACGGAGGCCAGCGCGCGGGCATCAATCCAAGCCAGATAGGTCGCCTCGACATGCGACATGGAAAGACCGGGCAAGCAGGCAACAGCGGCTTCCAGACGGTCGCGGTTTTGCCGCAACAGGCAAAGCAAATCCTGATGCCAGCGCGCGCAATCACGAAACGCCGCTTCACAGGCGGCCAACGCCAATACATTGACATGCGGCACGATGCCCTGCATGACGCGCAAAAAACATTGGCGCAGCCGCGCGTCGGGAATGATCGCCAGCGCACAGGCCAGACCGGGAATGTTGAAGGTCTTGGACGGCGCCATCAGGGTGATGCTGCGCGCCGCCGCCGCCTCGCCCAGCAGGGCAAAAGGCAAATGGCGTTTATCTTCGTCCAGAATCAGGTCGCAATGGATTTCGTCAGAACAGACCACGAGATCGCGGCGGGCGGCAAAATCGGCGATCTGCTCAAGCTCCGCCCGGCTCCAGCAACGTCCAACCGGATTGTGCGGATGACAAAGCAGCAAGAGCTTCGTGCCGGGAACGCAGGCGGCTTCCAGCGCCGCGATGTCCATGCGCCAGCGTCCGTCCTCCGTCTGCTGCAGCGCGACCGTGCGCAAAGGCTGGCCGCCATGCTTCGGCGCGGCAAGAAAGGGCGGATATGCCGGGACGCTGGTCAGCACGCCCGCCGGATCATCGGTGCCGTTGCAGACACTGCGGACAGCGATGTTGATGCCCGTCACCAGACCCGGCAGCCAGACCAGCCATGCGGGCTGAACCCGCCAGTCATAGGCGTTTTCCAGATAGGCAAGAACGCTTTCGGTCAGGGCAGGCCAAGGCGCGCCGTAACCAAAGACGCCATGCGCCACGCGCTTTTCCAGCGCCGTGCGCACGGCAGGCGGCGCGGCAAAATCCATGTCCGCCACCCACAAGGGCAGAATATCCCGTCCAGCATATTTTCCCCACTTGGCGGAATCGCTGCCGCACCGGTCGGGAGGGTGATGAAAGTCCGCGATCATTGGCCCGCAAATACGTGAAAGTCAATGTTGAATGGTAAACGAATAGCCGGAATCGGGCACTTGCGTAACCGGGGGCGGATTGTTCGCCCAGGACGGCAAGGTTACGTCGTAGCCGTTCGCGTATTGCCGGATGCGTTCCACGTCTTCCCTGGGCGCCGGAATGGGCTTGTCGGGAAGACCATTGTCATCAAGCGTGAAGGCAAGATATTTTCCGCTTTTCATCGAATAGTAGGTGATGCGATTCTTGCAGCGCACACCAATATCCTTTGTTTCCAGCAATATCGGCACAAGTTCCTCATAAAACTCTTGCAAGCCCTCCTTGTTGATATTGTATCTATTGCCTGCTTCTGCCAACATTGCCTGGTTGTCCGGCTTGGCCAAGCCATCCACCGCTTTGAGACGCTGCCCCGTTTCCACGATGAGGCAGGGTTCGTCGGCCTGAATGCGCGCCTCGCCTTGTTCCAGAAAACGCAGAATCGTCGCTTTGACGTCCAGCAGAGAAACCTGTTCCGACACGCTTTTCGGCGCGTTGACGATTTTGCCGTCCCGGAACACCAGCGTTGCCAGCAGAATACGATTCTGATGATCACTGAGCAAATCGGCACCATGCCCCATGCTTGTCACGCTGGGGTTGCCGGGCATGTCCAGCCTTTTTTCCACCAGAGCCAAGCCTTCGCCGTGATCCGACATCAGGATTACCAGCGTGTTTTGCAACGCGCCCTGCCGCGCAAGCCCTGCCAATATATCCCGAATCTGCCAATCCGCCACGGGCAGGACGCTCAGATAATTGGAAGCCCACGTACTTTCGTCCTCCACGCGGACGCGAACATGACGACTCTCCCACGGCCAGTGCGTGGATTCCAGGTGCACCGCCAGAAAAAGCGGTTTTTCCGCGGCGCTCGCCGCGAGGACGGCATTCACAAACCCGTGCGCGTCATAGCTGAAAGCATAGGTGGAATTCAGGTACGCGTAAGGCAACAGGTGTCTGGCCAGACGGGTTTGCAGCAGCGCGTTGAACAATGGGTGGTCGGTGACTTTTTGCGCAATGAAATCCATGACGCCTGTTTTGGGGCCGATCACCTCGTCAAACCCAAAACTCCGATCCATGTTGTTGAAGCGTCTTTCATCAATGGCCCAGATGGTTTTGTAGCCCTGCTGTTGCAATTGCAGACTGAGCAACTGGTCTTTTTTGACCTTGTCCAATTGGCGCAGATTGAAAACCGCGCCGTGTTCCTGCGGCGTTTCGCCCGTCAGCAGGGATGTCCAGGCCGGGAAAGTGCGTCCCAACGGGGTATAGGCGCGCGTGTAGACCACGCCTTTTTGCAGCAAGGCATCCAGTGTCGGCATGAGTCCGTCCGCCCTGGCGCGTTCCAGCATGAAGGCCGAGAGCGCATCCACGCCCAGAATGATGATATTGGGCGGCGCGTCGGAAACTGCGGATGGCGCGATATTGGCGGCAAAAGGCGGCGCATCCGTTTCCGGGGATGTCGCATCCGGCCAGAACAGGATGAGGGAAAGCGCGCCCGCAATCAGCAACGCCGCCAGCGTGAGGCGAGGACGCGGCAACTCCCGCCTTTTGTAGAGCGTCATCAGGGCGAGCAGCAACGCAGCCGCGTAGGCGATCGGCAGCGCCAGCAGGCCCGCGCCCAGATAGGCGGGCGCGATGAAGGCATAGTTGGAAAGCGGGAAAAAGAAGCCATTCAGGGAAAAAATCGCCAGACCGCCGAACAACATGCCCCAGAACAGCCATCTGGATTCCGGAAGACGCAGGGCGCGCAACAGGCAAACGGCGGCCCAGCGCAGCGCCCAGAAACACAGGAGCAGCGAGACGAGCGTCACGCCCAGAAAAAACAGCATATCCATGACCATGGAAAAACGGAACAAGCCCTTTTCCAGAAGAAAGAGCAGCCCATCCGTAAAATCGGTGGTCAGCACTAAATTCGCCAGCATGGGCGAAAGGTAAAACAACGCAAACCACAAAAAACTGGGAATACGCTTCATTTTTTGTATCCGCCTTTCGGAAAATGACGCTGCAGCCAGAAAAAGCCGCCATTCTACTTTCTCGCGCGGCACAGGGCAAAGGGCAAAAAGCGCGCAGCGCGCTTTTTGGCGGAAGGCACAACCGCTTTTTCCGATCCCGAATTTCTGGGCGCCGATCCCGCTCTGCTTGCGGCATCCGCTTTCCGCCCTTATCATGCCCCACAATTTTTCTTCGGGCGGCAGGTTGCCGCGCAGGGGCGGAGTCATGGGCAAAAAATTGATTATTGCGGAAAAACCTTCGGTGGCGACGGATATTGCCAGGGCGCTGGGCGATATTCCAAAGCGCGACGACTATTTCGAGAATGACAATTACATCGTATCCTCGGCAGTTGGGCATTTGCTGGAAATCGCCTGTCCTGAGGAATACGAGGTCAAGCGCGGCAAGTGGTCATTCGTTCACCTGCCGGTCATTCCGCCGCGCTTCGATCTGAAACCCATTGAAAAATCCGAGCCGCGTTTGCGTCTCCTGGCCAGGCTCATCAAACGCAAGGATGTCGATAGCCTGATCAACGCCTGCGACGCGGGACGCGAGGGCGAGCTGATTTTCAGCTACATCGTCCAGCACAGCAAGACGCAAAAGCCGGTGCGCCGCCTGTGGCTGCAATCCATGACGCCGCAGGCCATCCGCGACGGTTTTCTGCGCCTGCGCCACGGCAGCGAGATGCAAGGTTTGGCGGATGCGGCCATCTGCCGTTCCGAATCCGACTGGCTGGTGGGCATCAACGGCACGCGCGCCATGACCGCCTTCAATTCCAAGACAGGCGGTTTTCACCTCACTACCGTGGGACGGGTGCAGACGCCGACGCTCGCCATCGTCGTCGAGCGCGAAAAAAAGATCCGCGATTTCAAGCCGCGCCCCTACTGGGAGGTGGAAGCACGCTTCGCCGTCCAGGCCGGGGAATATGGCGGCAAATGGTTCGACGAAGGCTTCAAACCCAACAAGAAGGACGAGCACGCGCGCGCCGACCGCGTTTGGGAAGAGGCCAGGGCAGCCGCCATCGTCGCCGCCTGCCAGGGCGGCGTGGGGGAAGTGAGCGAGGAGTCGAAGCCGGAAACCCGCCTCTCACCCCTGCTCTTCGATCTCACCAGCCTGCAACGCGAAGCCAACGCCCGTTTTGGCTTTTCCGCCAAAAACACGCTGGGATTGGCGCAGGCGCTCTACGAAAAACACAAGGTGCTCACTTATCCGCGCACCGATTCCCGCTGCCTGCCCGAAGACTATCTGGGCACGGTCAAGGCGACGCTTGCCATGCTCACCGGCGAAGGCGCGGGCAAGGGGTACGACGAAGTGTTGCTTGCGCGCTACGCTCCGTTCGCGCATCAAGTGCTGGCAAGGAACTGGGTCTTGCCCAACAAGCGCATCTTCAACAACGCCAAGATCAGCGACCACTTCGCCATCATTCCCACCACACAGGCGCCGAAGAATCTTTCCGAGCCGGAGCAAAAACTCTACGACTTCGTGGTCAGGCGTTTTCTGGCCGTCTTCTTCCCGGCGGCTGAATACCTGGTCACCACCCGCGTCACGCGGGTAAACGCGCACCCGTTCAAGACCGAGGGCAAGGTGCTGATACAGCCCGGCTGGCTTGCCGTCTATGGCAAGGAGGGACAAGAAGGGGAAGAGGGGAACCTGCCGCCGGTCAAGCCCGATGAAAAGGCCGCCGTTGAGGAAATCAACCTGAAACCCGCCGCCAC
>JAITJU010000115.1 GCA_031278735.1 Zoogloeaceae bacterium | reverse complement strand
GCCTCCGGCGGCTATACCGGGGCGGGCGGCAAGTGGGAACCGGCGGGCATCGTGCACAAGGGCGAATTCGTGACCCGGAAGGCCGTCACCGGGCAGCCGGGGGCGCTCTCGTTTCTCTCCGACTTCAACCGCGTCGGCATGAAGGCGGTGGAGGACTGGCGCAAAAAATACCGCGCGCGCGGCTTCGCCGAGGGCGGCTACGTGCCCGCCGCGCCGGCGGCTTCCAATCCCTTGCGGGCGCTGGCGGCGAACTGGAACCCGCAACCGGCGGCAAACACGAACACGAGCGTCGACAACCGCATCGCCCTCAACCTTTTCGACGACCCGGCGCGCATGGCGGAAACCATTCGCAGCCGCGCGGGCGAAAAGGCGTTCACCGTGCTTTTATCCCGCAATCCGCAGAAATTCCGGCAAATCCTGGGAGTATGAAACATGCCGCATCTCGTTAGTCATGTCGATGACGCCAACGGCCAGTGGGCGCATTACAACTTCATCGAAACGCTGGCCGACTTCGCCGCCGCGAACGGCTGGCAGGTGTTGCGCCATGACGCCGCCTCCGAGAACCGCGAACTCATCCTGAAGGGCGCGGGCCATACCGGCGAAGAAGAAATCTTCGTCGGATTGAGAACCTACCAGAGCGAGAACAACGACTATTACAACCTGCTTGCCGCGACCTTCACCGGCCATGTTCCCGACAATCCATTCGACGGCCAGCCCGGCGCGACATTGTCCGGCGTCCCGGCGCACAATCAGCGCATCGACTTCTGGCTTTCCCTCAATCCGCAGCGCATCGCCTGCGCCATGAAGGTCGGCACGCCGGTCTACGAATCCTTCTATCTGGGCAAGATGCTGCCCTACGCCCGCCCCAGCCAGTACCCCTACCCGATCGTCTGCGCCGGGATGCTGAACGGCGCGGCCGCGACGCGCTTTTCCGACACCGCGCATGCCATCCCCTATAAAGGAAACCGGAATAATTTCAAACTGCGCGCCAACGACAACTACCTCCAGCCCTACAGCTATCCGTGGAGCAACGGCTATTTCGCGGACAGGAGCTACGGCAATTTTTCCAGCGCGACAGCGGGAAAATTCCTGCGCGACACCGGCGGCCAGTATCCGCTCCTGCCGGTGGAACTGCACACGTCGACCGATCTCTGGGGGCAACTGGACGGCGTCGCCTTCGTCTCCGGCTTCAACGTCGTGGTCGAGGACACGCTGACCATCGACGGAACGCAATGGGTGGTGATCGAGGACGTATACCGCACCGCATGGGGCGACTACTACGCCCTGCGACTGGATGACTGAAGGCGAAAGGAGAAACGAAATGGCGTATTCGCTGCAACAGGTGGGCAGTTTCGAGGAAATCCGGCTGGCGATTTGGAACCGTCTCGTCGATGAGGGCTGGTCGCTTTCCGACGACATCATCTCGAAAGACGGCGTTTTCGCGCAATTGACCTTCGACGCCAACTACCTCTCCCTGCATTGCGGCACGGGCGCGTCCTCCGGCGCGATTACCGACGGCCCGACGATGCTCACCGGCTATCCGGGGACGCGCTACCAGACGCGCGTCGGCAGGGTGATGCGCAACGCTTCCTGGTCGCCGTTCGCCTTTCCCGCCCGGCTCCTGCTCTTCACTTTTCCATCGGAAGTCTATGCGGTCATCAACACCAACGTCGACGAATACCAGTATCTCGCCTTCGGCAAATCCGGCGTCCCCGGCCTTCCCGGATCCGGCGTCTGGTTCGCGGGAACCTTCGGTCACGCCAATGTCGGTTCCGGCAACGGCGGCAACTCCTTCAACATGAACGTCCAGGTCGGCGGCGCCTACTACCAGAACAACAAGAGCGCCTGCGGCCTCTTCTGGAACAACGACGCCACGAACGCCTTCCCATACAACGGCTACAATAGCTGGTTTCATCACGGCTTCACCGATTCCAGCATCACGAGCGCCGCGTCGCCGGAATGGGCATACGCGCTCGGACAGGCGCATCTCGCGCCGCTTTATGCGCTCATGCCCAATAACTGGAATTCGGAATCCGCGCTTTTGCCGATCCGCGCTTACGCGCAACGTCCGAGCAGCACCATCAGCCTCGCGGGAGAACTCGCGAACGCCCGGCTCATTCGCATCGACAACCTGGTTCCCGAACAGGTCATCACCCTGGGAACGGACGAATGGCTCGTCCTGCCGTGGTTCAAAAAGGACACGACCAACCGTGACGGCAGCACATTGACGGCCAACGCCACCGGCACGCTGGGCTGGGCGATCCGGCGCGAGGCGTGAATCCATGCCGGAAATCGACGCCTTTCTCGCGCGGGTGACGCTGGGCGGCTACGCCGAGGCGGCGAACACCACGACGGATTTTTACGGTCGCGCCTTCTTCGCGCAGCCGGAACCCGCCGCCTTCCTCGCCGCGTCCGCGCTCGTCGGGACGAGAAGCCCGGATTTTCCGGCAGCGTCCGCCGGGCGCGAAATCGGCGGCTTCACGGCGAGAACGTATTTCGAGGATTACTACAACCGCATCCACGTTTCGCCTTCGTTCGTGGATGTCGGCAACCTCGCGGCAGAGCAGCAAATCGCATTCAGCGTCTGGAACGCCTTCTTCCGTCCGGCGACGCTTGCCGCCGTGACCGGTCTGGACGACGGCGCGACCATCGACATTGGGCGGCGCCTTCCGCTCGAACTCGCGCCGTTGCAGGAAATCACGCCGCTGCTCTCGATTGCCCCGACTGGCCCCTCGGAAATCGACATGACGCCGCATTTCGTCTTCACGGGCGACGCGGAAGTGCTGGCGCGCATCGTCGGCAATCGCGTCATCGCCTTTTCCTGGCCGGTCAACTGGTCGGCGTCCGTGACGGAGCGTTTTTCCTGGCTCACCGACGTGCTCATGTCGGAGAGCGGGTCGGAACAGCGGCGCGCGCTGCGCCGCTACCCGCGCGCGTTTCTCTCCGGGGAAATCCTGGCGACGAAAGAGGAGCGCGCCGCGCTCGATCTGGCGCTCTCCGCATGGGCGGCAAGGGTCTGGGCGGTTCCCTTCTGGCCGGACGCGCAGCGGACGACCGAAGCAATTCCGGCGGGAAGTTTCTTCATCGCCTGCCGCACGGCGGGCTTCGATTTTCACGCCGGAAGCCTGGCGCTCCTGATCGGCGATTCCGCGCTCGACTGCGAAGCGGCGGAAATCCTGGACATCGACGCTTCCGGCCTTCATCTGAAGCGCGCGACGAGAAGCGACTGGCGCGCCTTCACCCGGCTTTACCCGGCGCGCATGGGCATTCTGGCCGGGTATCCAGAAATAACGCGGCATTCCGACGAAACGGACGCGCTCTTCGTGGAATTCCAGTTGACGGAACCGCGCAAGCGGGAAGGAAGACTGCCGACGGCAATCCATGCCGGATTGCCGGTGTTTTCGAGCCGCCCCGACGAGACGGAAAAACTCTCCCGATCGCAGGAAAGGATCACGCACACGCTGGACAACGAAACCGGCGTCCTCGCCGTGACGGATTCCGGAGGGCGCGCCTTCCAGCGCATGACCCACCGGTTCTTGTGCGCCAACCGGGAAGAAACGGAGCGCCTCATCGATTTCCTGCACGGTCTTTGCGGACGGCAAAAGGCGGTGTGGGTTCCGACGCACGCCGCCGACCTGACGCCCTCCGGCACGCTGCACGACATCGTGCTGCCGGTGAAGAGAACCGGCTATGTCCGCTTCGGCCTGGGAGCGCCGGGACGGCGGGACATTCTGATCACGCTCATCGACGGTTCGACGCTGATGCGCCGGATAACCGGCGGCGTCGAAACCGGGGAAGGCGAAACCCTGACGCTGGATTTGGCGCTGCCGCGCCCGATTCCGCCGGAAGAAGTGGCGCGCGTCAGTTTCATCGTCGCCGCGCGGCTCGCCTCCGATGACGTCGAAATCGAGCACATTTGCGACAACGACGGCGCCGCGCGCGCCGAGGTGATCTGGCGTGCAGTGGATCAGAGGACGGAGGACTGAGGACGGAGGACAGAAGACAGAAGACGGAAGACGGAAGACAGTGATATTTGCGGGCGCGAAAGCGCCCGGTAACTGATCTGTCCTCTGTCCTCAGTCCTCTGTCCTCTGTCCTCCGTCCTCTGCCCCCTGACAATGGAGACGATTATGCATACCCTACGCGACAACAGACTACGGAACACTGACCACAGAGGACAGATCAGTTACCGGGCGCGCTGCGCCCGCAAGAATTTCTGTCCTCTGTCCTCTGTCCTCTGTCCTCTGTCCTCTGTCCTCTGACCACAGATGAATGCTTTCACCGATCGGGAAAACTCGCCGGATTCCGGCCTGCCGTTTCGCCTCTATTTCTTCGAGCGCGGCGCGGTCTGGTGGGCGTACACGAACGCCGCCCAGGACATCGACTTCCAGGGCGCGACCTACGAGGCGCTGTCCATACGAGACGACGGCATCCGCGTAACCGGGGAGACCTCGGCCAACGAACTGACGATAACGCTGCCGGACGACGTGGAAATCGTGAAGATGTTTCGCGGCGTCGCGCCCTCGGACGACATCTGGCTCACCATCCGCGACGGGCATCACGGCCTGCCGGACGCCGAGGATTCGGCGGCGGTGGTCTGGGTCGGCAGCGCGCGCGCCGTGAAAAGACCGGCGCCGGGCAGGGCGGAAATCCTCTGCAACTCCCTGTCCGCGTCGATGCGCAGCGACGGATTGCGCCTGTCCTACGAACGCAACTGTCCGCACTGCCTATACGACGGCAACTGCCGCGTCCTGATGGAAAACTGGCGGCTCGCCGTCACGATAGAGGCGGCGGACGGCGCTTCCGTCACCGTCTCCAACCTGCCGGAAATCTACGCGGGCGGCATCATCGAATGGACGAACGGAATGTACGCGGAGCGGCGCGGCATCGAGGCGCAGGCGGGCGCGACGCTCACGCTGCTGGGCGGCGCGGAAGGACTGGCGGCGGGCATGACGGCGCGGCTATATCCCGGCTGCGACCAGACCTCGGCCACTTGCGACGGCAGATTCGCCAACATGGAAAATTACGGCGGATTCCGCCACCTGCCCGGAAAATCGCCCTTCGACGGCGATCCGGTTTTTTGAGGTTCAGAGGACAGAAGACAGAAGACGGAAGACAGAAATTCTTGCGGGCGCGAAAGCGCCCGGTAACTGATCTGTCCTCTGTCCTCTGTCTTCTGTCCTCCGATCAAAGGAGCGACTGATATGTGGCCGCAAATTTTCATGCTGTTGCTTTCGATGGCGGTGTCGTATCTCACGGCGCCGAAGACGAAGGCGCCGGCGCCCGCCAGTCTTTCCGACTTCGAGTTTCCGCAATCGACGGAAGGCACGGCGCAAATCGTGGTCTTTGGCGACGTCTGGATCAAGGACTGGATGGTGGTCGGCGTCGGCAATTTCCGTACTTCCAAGATAAAAACGAAGAGCGGGAAATGAGGATTTATGCCGCCGACCTGGCGGAATTCCGGGCGATGAACCGGTATTTTTGCGCGCGCGGCTGTCGCGCGTGGGCGCGGGCGCACGGCTTTTCCTGGGCGGAGTTCGTGCGGGAAGGCGTGGAGGAAAAGGCGCTTCTCGCCACGGAAGACGCGCTGGCGCTGGCAATCGTCCGCTGGAAGCGCGAAAGGGAAAAATGACATGGGCAGCAAGAAAGTTACCATCGGCTACCGGTACTACATGGGCATCCACATGGCGCTCGCGCGCGGGCCGCTGGACGAAATCCGGGAAATCACCGTCGGCGACAAGTCCGCATGGCGCGGCAGCGCCTCCGGGAATCAGTCGATTTACATCAATGAACCCGATCTCTTCGGCGGCGAAAAGAAGGAAGGCGGCATCCAGGGCACGCTGGCCGTCCTGATGGGCGCGCCGGATCAACCCCGGCATTCCGGTCTGGCGAACATGCTGGGCGGCCTCGTCCCCGCCTTTCGCGGCGTCGCCTCCTGCTTCTTCGACGGCATGGTCTGCGCCATGTCGCCCTATCCCAAGGCCTGGGCGTACCGCGTGCGCCGCGTGATCAACGGCTGGAACGGCGGCGCCGCATGGCATCCCGACAAGGCCGCGATCTGGATGGCGGACAATGCCATCAAGGCGATGAATCCGGCGCACATCCTCTACCAGCTCTACACCGATCCGGATTTCGGGCGCGGATTGCCGCCGTCGCGGCTCGACGACGCCAGTTTCCGCGCCGCCGCGAACGCGCTCCACCAGGAAGGATTCGGCCTCTGCCTCGCCTGGGCGCGCACGGATTCCATCGCTTCCTTCGCGCAGCTCGTCATCGACCACATCGGCGCCGTGGTCTATGTCGGGCGCGATTCCGGGATTTTGAAACTGAAGCTCGTGCGCGACGATTATGCGGTCGACAGCCTGCCCGCATTCTCGCCGGATTCCGGCCTGCTCGGCATCGACGAGGACGAATCCATCGCCGCGAGCGAGATGACGAACGAAATCATCGTCAAGTACCGGTCGCCCACGGACGGAGAAGAACGGCAGGTGCGGGTGAAGAACAACGCGGGCGTCAAGAGCGCGGGCGCGGTCATTTCGGAAACACGCGACTATTCCGGCATCCCGACCGCAAGCCTGGCGCTGCGCGTGGCCGCGCGCGACCTGAAGACGGCGACGGCGGGCGTCAAGCGGCTCACGCTGCGCCTGGACCGGCGCGGCGCTTCCCTTTCTCCCGGCGACGTGTTCGTGGTCACCGACCCCAACCGCAACATCGGCAAAATGGTGATGCGCGCCGGGCGCTGCGAATACGGCGAGGGAACGGACGGCACGGTGACAATCGAGGCGGCGCAGGACGTGTTCGGCCTGCCCGCGACAAGCTATGTCGGGGTGGAACCGCCCGGCTATGTGCCGCCGGACATGACGCCCTACCCGTGCGAGACGGCGCGGCTCGTCGAATCGCCCTATCGCTTCGTCGCGCAAGCAGACGCGCTGGCGGCGAACCTGGACGTTCATTCCGGCTTTCTCACCGCCGTCGCCGCCGCGCCCTCGCCCCTCTCCTACGGCTTCGAGGTCTGGACGAAGACCGGCGCGAACGCATACGCCAAGGGTTCCGACGACAACGGCACCTTCTGCGCCGTCGGCAATCTCAAGGACGGCATCGACCCGAAGGCGACGACATGGACGCTCATCGCCCCCGACGACGCGACCGGGCTGCTGGACGAATTCGAGACCGGCGGCGCGGCGCTCATCGAGGACGAATGGCTGCGCGTGGACGCGCTTGCCATCGACAGGAGCGACGCGGAAAATCCGGTCATCACCCTGACCGTCGGGCGCGGCTGCTGCGATTCCGTGGCCGCGCCGCATCCGGCGGGCGCGCTGGTGTGGTTCGTCGAGGACGGCGGCGGCGCGGATTTGCGCGAGTATGTCTCCGGCGCGAACGTTTCGGCGAAACTCGTCACGGTAACGCCGGGCGGCAAGCTGGATTTGTCGAAAGCGCCGCAAGACGCGCTCGCCATCGTCGGCAGGGCGGGCAAGCCCTATCCGCCGGGCAATCTCAAAATCAACGGCGCGTCCTACCCGGAAACGATGACCGGTGACTTGACGGTCTCCTGGGCGCACCGGGATCGCGTCACGCAGGCCGACCTGCTCGTCGACGCGAATCAGGGCGACATCGGCCCGGAGCCGGGCGTGACCTACATCCTGAACCTGTACGGCGCGAATGAAATTCTGGCGCGCACGGTGAATCTTCCCGGCACGAGCTACACCTGGGATACGGAAATATCGGACGCCGGCGGCGCGGGCGACACGGCGCTGCTGCACTTCGACGGCGGCGTCACGGACGAGACGGGCGCGACATGGAAGCCGGGCGAGGCGGGCGCGGCGACGTTCGCGGACGAGGGAAAATTCGGACGATGCCTGGACGAACGGGTTGTCGATTACGCCTATTTGCAGCGTTCGGCGAATAAACTGGGGGGGAACGACTTCACCGTGGAAGCCTGGGTCAATGTCCCGAACTACACGGACGCGCAGCAGACGGCGGCAATCTGGAGCAGGACGGCAGGGAACAGCTGGAGCGGCGAGGCGCTGCTCCTTTGCGCCGCGCGGCAGGCTTCGGAAAACTTCAGGCTCAAGGTTTCCCTGTATTCCCATTCCGCGGACCGGGTGAATTTCCTGGCTCCGGACATCGATTTGCGCGGCACGGGCTGGCGGCACGTCGCGCTCACCCGCGCCTCCGACGTCTGGACGCTGTGGCTGGACGGTCAGGCGGCGGCGTCCAGGACGTTCGCTTACCGCTTTACCGCAAGCGGATACTACGACTACATCGGCGCGTCGCCGCTGGGCGAGACGAGAAGGCGCTACGCGCAAATCGACGAATTCAGAATGACGCTGGGAATCGCCCGCTACACGACAGACTTCACGCCCCCCGACGCGCCCTTCGCCGTCACGCCCATAACGCTGAACAAAAAGGTGAGACTGACGCTCGAATCCATCCGCGACGGCATCAAGAGCCTGCAAAAACACGACTGTACGGTTGTCCGTCCATGAATAATTATTTTTTTTCCAACGCCAACGATCCGGCGGGATTATGATTACGCAAAAATTACACGCAATACCCAAATAGTATTGATTTACGGGTATTTCCGTTGCCCTCTCCCGGCACCACAGAATTCTATCGTTTTTTCTCCCAAAAGCAAAAAATATTAAAAATCATCTCTATGGATGACGGCCACAACAACCTTACCGGCACACCGACCTCCGGCTTGCGATTGCGGACAGGAAGCCTGCGAACCAATGGAAAATTATTGCGGCCAGGGCAGTATTGTGGATTCGTCGGGGAGGCTTGCGGCTCATGAAATGCCGCGCATCCCAATCAGAGAAAGAAGTGCTGGCGTTTTGCGGGGACAAACGACAGAAGCGAGAAAAACCCCGCCCCGCGATGACGACAACCCATTCTGTATATGCCAATAAAATATTACGGACTCGACAAGCATCAGGATTGTTTTTTGTGCGCCGCCATATCCATTCGTGATTGAGCGCTTTTTAGGACTTATCCTTAAATAATATTGACTGGTAAGCTGATCTTGCGCAATGCGATGATGGCGGCGGCGAGGTGGTTGAGCGCGATAAACGTATGTTCGAGCTTT
>JAITJU010000045.1 GCA_031278735.1 Zoogloeaceae bacterium | reverse complement strand
AATTGTTGTTTCTGGAAGGCGGAAACGGCGCGGGCAAGACTACCTTGCTGCGCATGTTGTGCGGCCTGACGCCGCCAAACAGCGGAGAAATCCGCTGGCGGGGCGACAGGATTCGTCATCTGGGCGGAGAATTTCATGCCCAGCTTTGCTACATCGGGCATCAGAACGCCATCAAGGAAGACTTGACGCCGCTGGAAAATCTCCGCGCCAGCGCGCGGCTGACGGCGACGCCGCTATCGACGGCGTCGGTGCTGGCCGCGTTGGCGCAGGCCGGGCTTGCCGGGCGCGAAGATTTGGCCTGCCGTTATCTTTCACAAGGGCAGAAGCGGCGCGCGGCGCTATCAAGGCTGGCGTATGAGCGTCGTCCCTTGTGGCTGCTCGACGAGCCTTTCGTGGCGCTGGACGCGCAGGCAACGGCCTGGCTTGCCGCGGCGATCGGCGCGCACCTGCAACGCGGCGGTCTGGCGGTCATGACCACGCATCAGGCAGTGGCAATCCCTGCAGCGATTCCGCGCCGTTTGCGCCTGGGAGACTAGTACATGCTGCGCGTCATTGGTTCTGTCGTTGCTCGCGATCTGCGCCTGGCCTGGCGACGTCCGGCGGACGCGTACTCGGTGCTGTTTTTTTTCATGCTCGTCGCCAGTCTGTTCCCGCTTGGCGTCGGCCCGGAAACGGAAGTGCTGCGCCGTCTCGCGCCGGGCGTGATCTGGGTGGGCGCGCTGTTGGCGACCATGCTTTCGCTGCCCCGGATGTTCGCCGAGGATTTTCACGATGGCGCGCTGGAGCAATTGGCGCTGACGCCCTACCCGCTGGGGCTGCTGGTGCTGGGCAAGACGCTGGCGCACTGGCTGGTTTCCGGCCTGCCGCTGGCCTTGATTGCGCCGCTTCTGGGGCTGCAATTCGATTTGCCGCCGGATGCGTTGGCGATGCTGGCGTTTTCGACGCTCGTCGGCGCGCCGACGCTTTCCGGCATCGGCGCGATTGGCGCGGCGCTTACCCTGGGATTGCGCGGCGGCGGCGTACTGCTTTCCCTTCTGGTGCTGCCCCTGTATATTCCCGTGCTGATTTTCGGCGCGGGCGCGGTCGACGCCAGCATCGCCGGAACGGGGGCGCAGGCGCACCTTTTTTTGCTGGCGGCGCTGACGGTCGGCGCGCTTGCCTTCGCGCCCTGGGCGGCGGCGGCGGCGCTCAGGATCGCGCTGGAATAGAGACGGAAATGGCGAAAACGGCAAAAAAAGCGCAAAAGGAAATGCCAACGCCGCGCCGATAAACGATAGGATACGCAATGTCGATGGTCGTAAAAATGGACATAATGAGCGCATGATGCAGTTTGCCCATCTCTACAAATTTGCCGCGCCCGCCGCGTTTTATCCGCTGGCCGGGCGCCTGATTCCCTGGTTCTGGGGGCTGGCGGCACTGTTCGGCGCGATTGGTCTGTGGCTGGGGCTTTTCGTCGCGCCCGCGGATTTTCAGCAGGGGCAAGGGTATCGCATCATTTTCGTGCACGTCGGCGCGTCCTGGATGTCGATGTTCCTCTATGTGGTCATGGCGTTCTGGGCGGCGATCGGGCTGGCCTTCAACACGCGCCTGTCCGGCATGATGGCGTCGGCGCTGGCGCCCACCGGGGCGCTTTTCGCCTTCATCTCCTTGTGGACAGGCGCGTTCTGGGGCAAACCCATGTGGGGCGCGTGGTGGGTGTGGGACGCGCGTCTCACGTCGGAACTGTTCCTGTTCTTTCTCTACATCGGCTTCATCGCGCTCACTCGCGCCATCGACGACCCTCGCCGCGCCGATCGCGCCGGCGCGGTGCTGGCGCTGGCGGGCGTCATCAACATTCCCATCATTTATTTTTCGGTGAAATGGTGGAACACCCTGCATCAGGGCGCTTCCGTCTCGCTGACCAAGTCGCCCAGCATGGCCGCCGTCATGCTTTGGGGCATGCTGTTCTGCGCGCTTGCCATGTGGATGTACGCCATTGCCATTTCGCTCATTCGGGCGCGCGGCATCATTCTGGAACGCGAACGTCATGCGGACTGGGTGAAGGCGCTGCTGACAGAGGCTGCTGGCGGGCATTGATTTTTCGGGACTCTTTTATGCACTGGAACAGTCTTTCCGATTTTCTCGCCATGGGCGAGCATGGTTTGTATGTCTGGGGCGCCTTCGGCATGACCGCGCTCGTCATGCTGCTGGAGACCTGGCTGACCCTGCGGCGGCAGCGCGCCGTCCGGCAGCGCCTCGCCCGGCAGCTTGCCGCCGCCATGCGGGAAAACGCGCAAGAAAACGCGCGGGAAAAAACCGGGGAATCCGGACAAGGGGACGCCGCATGAAAGCGCGTCATCAACGCCTGTTGCTGATTGCCGCCGCGCTGGCCGCGCTGGGGCTGATCGCTTTTTTCGTGTTTTCCGCCCTCAACGAAAACATGGCGTTTTTCTACGCGCCGACGGACGTCAAGGCGGGCAAGGCGCCGAAAAACAAGCTCTTTCGCATCGGCGGGCTGGTGCAGACGGGTTCCGTCCAGCGCGAAGCCGATGGCGTGACGGCGCGCTTCATCATCAGCGACACGGCGGAAAGCGTCGCCGTCCGCTATCGGGGCATCCTTCCCGACCTGTTTTCGGAAGGCAAGGGCGTGGTCGCGCAAGGCAGATTGAACGACGAAGGCATTTTCATCGCGCAGGAAGTGCTCGCCAAGCACGACGAAAACTACATGCCGCCCGAAGCCGCCCAGGCGTTGCAAAAAGCGCATGAAACCGGCGTCTCCCAAATGCCGCCCCCATCGCCATGATCCCTGAAATCGGCCATTTCGCCCTTATCCTCGCGCTGCCGGTTGCCGTCTGCACGGGCGTTCTTGCCCTCTGGGGCGCGCAGCAAGGACGGCTCGCCTGGATTGCCCTGGCCAAACCTGGGACGCTGGCAATGGCGCTGCTGGTGGGCGTCTCTTATCTTTGCCTGACCTGGGCGTTCATCCAGAACGATTTCTCGGTGCAGTACGTGGCGCGGCAATCCAGTTCCTTGCTGCCGCTCGTCTATCGCGTCGCGGGCGTATGGGGGGGGCATGAAGGCTCGCTGCTGCTCTGGCTCCTGATGCTCGTCGGCTGGGCGACGCTGGCGCGCTTTTGTTCGCGCGCCCTGCCGGGCGCGATGCAGGCGCGGGTATTGGGCGTGTTGTGTCTGGCGGCGGCGGGTTTTCTGCTCTTCGTCCTGCTGACTTCCAATCCTTTCCTGCGGCTCATTCCGGGCGCGGCGGAAGGACGCGAACTCAATCCCATGTTGCAGGATCCCGGTCTCGTCATTCACCCGCCGCTCCTGTACATGGGCTATGTCGGTTTTTCCGTCACGTATGCCTTTGCCGTCGCGGCGCTGATTTCCGGCCAGCTTGACGCCGCCTGGGCGCGCTGGTCGCGTCCCTGGACGCTGGCCGCCTGGATTTTTCTCACGTTGGGCATCGCCGTCGGCTCGTGGTGGGCTTATTACGAACTGGGCTGGGGCGGCTGGTGGTTTTGGGACCCGGTGGAAAATGCTTCCTTCATGCCCTGGCTTTCCGGCACGGCGCTCCTTCATTCGCTGGCGGTGACGGAAAAACGCGGCAGCTTCAAGAACTGGACGGTGCTCCTGGCCGTCTCCACGTTTTCGCTCTCGCTTCTGGGCGCCTTCCTCGTGCGCTCCGGCGTGCTTACCTCGGTGCACGCCTTCGCCACCGACCCGGCGCGCGGCGTTGCCATCCTTGTCTTTCTGGTCGTCGTGATCGGCGCTTCCCTGGCGCTCTTTGTCTGGCGCGCGCCCAAGGTCGGCCTGGGCGGACGCTTTGGCCTTTTTTCACGCGAATCCCTGCTGCTCGTCAACAACCTGCTGCTGGTCGCCGCCGTCGGCACAGTGCTGCTGGGGACGCTCTACCCCTTGATCGTCGACGCGCTGGGCGTGGGCAAGATTTCCGTCGGCGCGCCGTATTTCAACACGGTGTTCGCACCCATCATGGCGCCGCTCTTGTTCCTGATCGGCGTGGGGCCGTTCGTCCGCTGGAAACAGGACGACTGGCGAGCGACAGCCCGATTGCTGGCATGGCCGCTGGCGGCGGCAATCGTCGCCGCCTCGATATTCCCGATCTTCGCCGCATGGACGGTCGGCCTTGAGTTCCGGTTCATGGTCGTCCTGGGCCTGGCGCTCGCCCTCTGGATCGCCCTTGCCGCGCTCTTTCATCTTCTCCGCCAGGCGAGGGCGACGCGGGGCGACGGCGGCCTCTTCGCCTCCCTCGCAAGGCAACCGCGGCATTTCTGGGGGATGCACGTTGCCCACATCGGGGTTGCCGTGTTCGTGGCGGGCGTCACCATCGTCGGCGCTCACGAGGAAGAAAAGGACGTGAGGATGGCGCCCGGCGACAGCGTGAGCGTGGCCGGACATTCGTTCCGCCTCTTGGGCGTCAAACAGGTTCAAGGCCCCAATTACACGGCCTGGCAAGGGGAAGTGGAATTGAGCCGGAACGACCGTTTTCAACGACGCCTGTATCCGGAGAAGCGCTTCTATCACAGTTCCGCCATGCCCATGACCGAAGCCGCGATCGATGCGGGGTTTTTGCGCGACGTCTATGTTTCGCTCGGCGAACCCATCGACCGTGCCCGACCGGAAGGCGAATGGGCGGTGCGCGTCTACTATAAGCCGTTGGTGGACTGGATATGGGGCGGCTGCGTCCTCATGGCGCTGGGCGGACTGCTTGCCGCGTCTGACCGCCGTTATCGCAATAAACCGCGCAAAACCGGGAAACCCGTATGAAAAATCGCTACCTCTGGGTGCTCGTCGCCTTTGCCCTGCTGGTTGTTCTGCTGGCCGTGGGACTGACCCGCAACCCGCGCGAGATTCCCTCGCCGCTCATCGGCAAGCGCGCGCCGGAATTCACCCTGCCGCGCCTGGATAACGACGCGCCTTTCGCGTCCGGCCAGGACATGGCGGGCAAGGTCTGGCTCCTGAATGTCTGGGCTTCCTGGTGCGCCTCCTGCCGTGAGGAACACCCGCTGCTGGTCGACCTCGCCCGCCGCGATCTG
>JAITJU010000027.1 GCA_031278735.1 Zoogloeaceae bacterium | reverse complement strand
ACGAGACGCCGCCGGAGTATAACGCGGCGGAAGCCGGAACGGATTTTCTGGCGGATTGCCCGGAGGACGTGCTGGAGATTATCGGCGTCCAGTGGCAAACGCCGGGCGGGGAAATGCTGTTGTGACGGATGCGGCGAGCGTCCCGCTCGCGGTCAGGACGGATTCCGATCGGGCGTCAGCCAATCGTTGAAGCGGGTCATCTCGGCGTCGTCGAGACGTCCGACCAGGGAGAAAAGGCGCAGACGCGCCGTGACGTATTGATAACGCCCCCGGTTCAGGTCGCGCCGGGCGGCGGCGAGGTTTTGTTCGGCGTTCAGGATATCAAGGGAATTGCGCCTGCCGGCCTGGAAGCCCTTTTTCGTGGAAAAAAGGGTTTGCTCGGCGGAACGAACGGCCTGTTCGTAGGCCCTGACCCATTGCACGCCCTGTACCGCGGCGTCGAATTCCTTGCGTACTTCCAGACGGATGTCGCGCCGGGCGGCTTCCAGTTGCTGCCGTTGTTTTTCCAGTTCCGCCAGCGCCTGGCGCACGGTGGAATTCACGTAGCCGCCAGAGAAAAGGGGAATGTTCGCCTGGACGCCCACCATTTTGGTGTCGTATTCGACGCCGATGCTGGTGTTGCTTTCGCTCTCGCTCTTTGCGCGTTGCGCAATCAGGTCTACGGTGGGCAGATGACCGGAACGCGCTTTCCAGACTTCTTTTTCCGCCGCATCGACCCGGGCGCGCAACGATTGCAGTTGGGGATTGACGGCTTCCGCTTCCTGTATCCAGTCCTCCAGACGGTCGGGCGCGGGAGAAGCCAGTTCCAGACGAAGCGGGTCAAGACGGGAAAGCGGCGTCAGGGGACGGTTGACCAGAGCGCCCAGGGCGTCCTGAAGGTATTCGAGGCGATGCCGGAGTTCCAGGGCTTGCGCTTGCGCCAGATCAAGGCGCGAGCGCGCCTCGTCGATGTCCGTGCGGGCGCCGTATCCGGCGGCGAAGGATTTTTCCGCGTGCAAGAGCTGCGCCGCGTAGGCGTCCTGCTGCGCCTTGTTGACGTCCATCTCCGACTGCGCCAGCAAGACATCGAAATAGGCGCCGCCCACACGCGCGGCCACGTCCTGCGTCGCCCAGGCCAGCGAGGCGTCGGCGCTTTCCGCCTGGGCGCGCGCTTGCTGGTAGGCGGCGACGTTGTAGGGACGGATGAGGGGCTGTCGCAGGGAGAGCGCGTAATTGTGGCTGTCGTAATCCCGCTCCGTGGTGATTGGCCCGATCAGGCTCTGGCTGGTCTGCTCCGTGGTGTTCCTGCTCTTCGTGCCGGAAAACGAAAGATTGGGCAAAAGCTGCGCGCGCGCCTGCGGCAGCGCCTCGCGCCGCGCCGAGGCGTCCGCCCGCGCGGCAAGGAAAACGGCGTCCGCGACAATCGCCTCGCGGTAGAGTCCCAGCAGATCGTCCGCGCCGACGGGCGCGGCGAATGCGGCGAGGAAGGCGCAGAAGAATATCCGGCGGCGGGAGGTCATGGCGTCATTCTTCCTTCATGGAAACGGCAACGCGCTTCAGGAGCGGACGCAGAAGATAGGTCAGCATCGAGCGCTCGCCAGTGATGATGATGACTTCCGCGGGCATGCCCGCCTGCATTTGCCGGTTTCCGAGGATCTTCATGCCCTCTTCGGTCACGGAAACCCGCGCCAGGTAATAGCTCAGGCCGGTCTGTTCATGCGTGAGCAGATCGGCGGAAATGGATTCCACCCTGCCCGGCACCACGAGTTGCGGGCTGTGGGCGAAGGCGGAAAAGCGCACGTCGGCCTCGCGTCCGGGCTGCACGCGGTCGATGAGGTAGGGCGGCACCTGGGTTTCCAGCAACAAGGTTTCGTTTTGCGGAACAATGTCCATGATCTTCTGGCCGGGCGCGATGACCCCGCCCACGGTCTGGGCGACGATGCCGACCACCTGCCCGTCGGTCGGGGCGCGCAGCACGGTGCGTTCGAGGTCCGCCCGCAGGGCTTCGAAGCGTTCCTGTTCGGCCTGCGCCTGACTGCGGACATCCGCGAGTTGCCCGTCAACTTCCTTTCGGAAATCCTGCTCGCGCTGGACGACGCGCAGGCGCGTTTCCGTCACGGCGCGGTTTGTTCGTTCGATGTTGCCCTGCAAGTCGGCGATGGAACCCAGGGTTTCCGCCTTGGTGCGTTCCAGCGTGAGCAGATCGTTCCTGGGCGCGTACCCTTCGGCGACCAGATCGCGCAATCCTTCGGATTCTTCCCGCAAAAGCGCAAGCTGGGCGCGGCGCGCTTCGAGAAGCCCCTGATAACCGGCGCTGGAAGCCATGTTGCCGCGCATGGATTCCTTCATGGCGTCCAGTTCGGCGGTCAGCGACATGCGCCGCGACAGGAACAGGCCTTCCTGGTTCCGAAGCATGTTGTCGACCAGGGGATCCGCGCTCCGGGCGGCCAGCAGGTCGGGATGAAAGAAAATTTCCTTTTGCCCGCCCTGTTCGGCCGCCAGACGGTCTTCCATGGCCTGCACGGTGTAATACTTGAGACGGGCGCTCTCGAAATTGGCCTGGGTCACGGCGGCGTCGATTTCGAGCAGCGGGGCGCCCGCGCGGACGAACTGGCCTTCCTTCACGTACACAGTCTTGATGATGCCGCCGGAAAGATGCTGCACCGCCTTGCGCTTGGTGTCTATCGTCACCATGCCGGAGGTCGGCACGCCTTCGTCCAGAGGCGCGAACGCCGCCCAGAGCAGAAAACCGCCGAATCCCGCGCCCAGTACCCAGAAACCCAGACGCGCCGGGGAACGGGTATCGTCAGGCAGTCCTTCCTTCGTGATTTCCCCAGCTTCCCCGGTTTCTGGCGAACGGGGTTTCAGAAAGTCGACAAGCGCGTGAATGCCCTTGCCGAGTTGCGCGCGAAATGACATATGTCGGTTCCTCGATGAATGAGCGGGATCAGGCTGGAACGGGCGCGGGGTCAATGCCGGCGCCGGGAAGGGGCGGCGCTTCCGTCAGATAGGGCTTGCCGAAGCGGGAAATCCTGCCGTTCGAGAGCGTCAGCGCCAGATCCATGGCCGCGACGATCCGCGGACGATGGGTAATCAGCACCAGGGTCGCGCCCCGCGCCTTCAGCCCCATGACGGCCTGGAAGAGCGCGCGGTCGCCCGCGTCATCCAGGTTGGCGTTGGGTTCGTCGAGCACGACGAGCCGGGGGTTGCCGTAGAGGGCGCGCGCCAGGCCGATGCGCTGACGCTGCCCGCCGGAGAGCGTCCGTCCGCCGTCGCCGATCTCGGTGTCGTAGCCCTGGGGAAAGCGCAGGATCATTT
>JAITJU010000222.1 GCA_031278735.1 Zoogloeaceae bacterium | reverse complement strand
CCATTTGCCATCCACCCCAACCAGTGCCAGACCATTGGCGGCGAAGTGCCCTGCACCGTCAAAACGCGGCGGGATGACTTCCTCGCCCTTTTCATTGACGTAACCCCATTTGTCATTCACCTTGACCTGCGCCAGACCATTGGCGGCGAAGGACCATGCCCAGTCAAAACGCGGCGGGATGACTTCCTCGCCCTTGGCATTGATATAACCCCATTTGTCATTCCCCTCGACCAGCGCCAGACCATTGGCGGCGAAGGGAGCTGCCCTGTCGAAACGCGGCGGGATGACTGCCTCGCCCTTGGCATTGATATAACCCCATTTGCCATTCCCCTCGACCACCGCCAGACCATTGGCGGCGAAGTCTCCCGCATCGTCGAAACGCGGCGGGATGACTTCCTCGCCCTTGGCATTGACGTAACCCCCTTTGCCATTCACCTTGACCCGCGCCAAGCCATTGGCGGCGAAGTCCCACGCCTCATCGAAACGCGGCGGAATGACTTCCTCGCCCTTTTCATTGAGGTAACCGACTTTGCGATTCACCAGGACCAGCGCCAAGCCATTGGCATTGAAGGGCAATGCTCCGTCAAAACGCGGCGGGATGACTTCTTCGCCCTTTTCGTTGATGTAACCCCATTTGCCATTCACCTCCACCGTCGCCAGACCATTGGCGGCAAAAAAATGTGACGCTTCCTCGCCCTTTTCATTGATGCGCCATTCGCTATTCACCTTGACCCCCGCCAGACGACCATTGGCGACGAAGTCCCATACACTGTCAAAACGCGGCGGGATGACTTCCTCGCCCTTTTCATTGATGAAACCCCATTTGCCGTTCGCCTTGACCAGCGCCAGACCATTGGCGGCGAAGGCGTATGCATAGTCAAAACGCGGCGGGATGACGATCTTACCCTCGGCGTTGATGTAACCCATCTTGCCATCAAAGAATATACGGCTCAGATCGTCTTTTGCCTTCGCCGCGGCGGCTTGCCCGGCTTTTTCTTTCCCTTTCGCGGAAGGCGCTCCCTCGCGGGCGGAACCGCCGCAGCCAGCCAGCAGCAGCGCCGCGGCGCTCAACAGAAACAGGCTTTTCAAACGGGCGGGAAAGGACATGCGCGGCTCCTTGGGGCAATATTCTATCGAGATGTTTTCGCGCTTTCGGTCGCGGCGGTCTTGCCAAAAAGCGCGTTCAGATGGTTGTTGACGCAATGGATTTCGATGCGCGAAAAGCCGCTTTTGCGGTCGTGGGGCGTCGCAAGCGGCAACATTGCCCCGCGAGAATTTTCTTTTCCTGCCGATCGAACAGAGGGAAAAGGGGAAGTTTTTTCATGAATCCACATGTAGCCGGTCTGGACATCCCGGATGTCCTTCTCCTTCGGCATGAGAAGATGCCGCGCCGCATCGAAGCCCGCCGACGCTGCAACGCGGGTTTCCCCGATCTGCGAGGCGCCGTTTTCCGCGTCGATGACCTTGCCGTTCATGCCGCATTCTCCCGCAATTCCGGCAGAATTTCAGCGGCGGCGGCAACACGCGCCCCGCGCGCGCGCAGGGTTTCGATGAACGCGGCCTGCTGCGCCGCGAACCCCGCGACCGGACTCATGCAGTCGGCGAGCAGCACGATGCGCGTTGCCGTCTCTGGGCGGTAGAAAAGGATGTCCTCGACGGTTGCCTTCACGCAGTGGCTGCCCGCTTCGCCCGCGACCAGGATTTTTTCATCGGCGCTCGCCAGGCGGTCGAGCAAGGCGTCATTGACGAGCGTATCGGGCGAGGCCGGGTCGGGAACCTCGGCGCGGATGGCGCTGTAGTGTTCCGTCAGGGGAGAGCGTCCCTTGAGGAATTTTTCCGCGTCGATGCCGGTCATGTCTTCCCAGCGGGCGCAGGCGCGGCGCACCGCCTCGTGCAGGTTGTGCCCCCAGGAACCCGGCTCGCAGTGGACAGGCCAGACCATGTGCGTGTAGCGCCCCGCCGCTTCCAATGCTTCGAGGTAGGCCACAACGCGCGGCAGGAGCTCCGCGTTGCGCGGTTGAAACGCGCCGGACTTGACTTCCGCGGCGCGAATGGGCGTGAAAGGCGCGACGGGCGAGCCGTCGGCCTGCCGCCAGAAGCCCGGATGCGCGATGTCATGGCGGCGGTGCGTATCGAGCGTCACCGTGATGCCGCCGATTGCGTTGCCCGCCCGCTCGATCAGCGCCGCCAGGCGCAGCATGTCGGCATGCGCGCCGGGCACGGGCAGGGCGGGATGATGGCCGCCGCATTCGGCGTCGGGCAGGTCGCAGAAATCGTTCTGCGGGTCGATGAGGAGGAGATGAATGCTTTTTCTTGCCATGCCGCGCCTCTTGCCGATTGTTTGGACAGGCGGTCATTTTAGGATGATTTTTCAACGCGGACGGGCAAAATGCGCGGACGGCGCGAAAAACGTTCGCGCCCGGCTCCGCCGCTTCCGGTTTTCCAGAGGCAAGCCGGAAGCGCAACAAGAACTGGAAGGCGCGCCGTCAAACGGGTAGCATTCATGCCTTCAGTCAACGGCACAAAGGAGCGGCAAACATGATCGAGCTGGGCGTCAATATCGACCACGTCGCCACATTGCGCCAGGCGCGCGCCGCTTGGGAACCGGATCCGGTATGGGCGGCGGTGGAGGCGCATCTGGGCGGAGCGGACGGCATCACCGTGCACTTGCGCGAAGACCGAAGGCATATCCACGACGAGGATGCGCGCCGCCTGAAGGAAGCCACCCAGATAAGGCTCAATCTGGAAATGGCGGCCACGGAGGAAATGATCGACATTGCCTGCCGCCTGCGCCCGCAGATGGCGATGCTGGTGCCGGAAGGCCGCCAGGAAATCACCACGGAAGGCGGTCTGGACGTGGCCGGGCAGGAAGCGTGGCTGCGAGAAGTCGCGGCGCGGCTGGCGGCGGCGGGCATTATCGTCAGCGTTTTCATCGACGCCGAGCCGCGCCAGGCGGAAGCCGCCGCGCGCATCGGCGCGGCGGTTTGTGAGCTGCACACCGGCCCCTACGCGCATGCCTTTCATGCGGAAGGCCGCGACCGCGAAGCGCCCGCCGTGCGGCGCGAACTCGAACGCCTGCGTCAGACGGGCGAACTGGTCGCGCGGCAGGGAATGCGCTTCAACGCCGGACACGCGCTCAATTATTACAACGTGCAGCCGATTGCCCGGCTGCCCGGCGTGCGCGAACTGCATATTGGTCACGCCATCGTCAGCCGCGCCGTGTTCATCGGATTGCGCGCGGCGGTGCGGGAAATGAAAAACCTGTTGAACGGCGCGGAGAGAATGCCATGATTTACGGCACGGGGGTCGACATCGTCGCTGTTGCCCGCCTGACGGCGCTTTATGCGCGGCATGGCGAAATGGGTCTGGACAAGATACTTTCCACCGCGGAACAGGAAGAGTTCCAAAGTGTTGGCGAAGACAACCGGGGGCGCTTTCTCGCCCGCCGCTGGGCGGCCAAGGAAGCCTTCGGCAAGGCGCTGGGCGTCGGGCTGCGCCCGCCCGCCACGCTCACGGCCATCAGCGTGACGCACGACGCGATGGGCAAGCCCGGATTCGCCTTTTCGCCGGAATTGCAGGCGCGGATGGCGGAACTGGAATTGCGCGCCCATCTTTCCATCAGCGACGAGACGCGCTATGCCGTCGCCTTCGTGACGCTGGAGCGGACGGCGGCATGACGCTCGCCCTGAAAGCGGCCTGTTCCGCGCCCCTGATGCTCGACATTCAGGGAACGAACCTGACCGCGGAAGAGCGCAAGCGCCTCGCGCATCCGCTGACGGGCGGCCTGATTCTGTTTGGCCGCAACTACCAGTCGCCCGAACAATTGACGGCGCTTACCACGGAAATCCGCGCCCTGCGCCGCGCCGCCGGACGCGCGCCCCTGCTCGTCGCCGTCGATCACGAAGGCGGCAGGGTGCAGCGTTTCCGTTCCGGCTTCACGGCGCTGCCGCCCATGCGTCAGTTGGGCGAGGAATGGGATCATGCGCCGGAAGCGGCAAAGGCGGCGGCGCAAGCCGTTGGCCGGACGCTGGCAAGCGAATTGCGCGCCTGCGGCGTGGATTTTTCCTTTACGCCGGTACTCGATCTGGATTACGGCAACTCCGGCGTAATTGGCGACCGCGCCTTTCACCGTCGCCCGGAAGCCGTCATTGCCCTGGCGGGCGCGCTGATCGAGGGCTTGCGGCAGGCGGGCATGGCCTGTTGCGGCAAGCACTTCCCCGGTCACGGCTGGGTTGCCGCCGATTCGCACCTTGCCCTGCCGGTGGATGACCGGACGCTCGCCGAATTGCAGGAAGACCTGCGCCCCTATCGCGCCCTCGAACTGGATGCCGTCATGCCCGCGCATGTGATTTATCCGTGCATGGATGCCGAATACACCGCCTGCTTTTCCCGAAAATGGCATGATTATCTGCGTCATGACCTTGGTTTCAAGGGCGTCGTCTTCAGCGATGA
>JAITJU010000109.1 GCA_031278735.1 Zoogloeaceae bacterium | reverse complement strand
GATAATCAGTCGTCGAAAAACAAAACGGCGCATTATACCCGCGTCGCGCAGAATTTGACGAGCGCGGACGCGAGATCGTCTTGCGTCATCTGCCGCGCGCGCCAGCTTTCTCCATGCCGGAGAAGTGCCGCCAACTGTCGACGCAGCGCCGGCCAGAGGCGGGGAAGCGCCTTGCCCGCGCCGTTCCAGTCTTGCCAGAAAGCGGCAAGCGCCATTTGCGTCGGCGCCGCCAGATCGGCGGCGTAATGTTGCAGGAACGCCGCCAGCTTGGGCAGATGCGCATCGTCTGCCTGTGGATAAGGCTGCCAGACGAAAGGTTTCGCCGCCCATTGCGCGCGCGCCAGCGAGTCTTCGCCGCGCACGAAATTCAGATCGCAGCCCGCGAGCAGTTCGTCATAACGATTCTGCGGCAGAAAGGGAATGGCAACGAGGCGGATTTGCCCCGCCGCGCCCAGTCGCCAGACATTTTCCTCCTGCGGCGCGGCCAGCGCGGCGCGGACGGCAGCCAGCGGTTTTCCGGGCGGAATGAGGCACAGCACGGGCTGCGCTTCCGTTATCCAGGCATGGAACAGGGCGGCCAGCGGCGCGGTGTCGTAGCAAAACAGGCTGACGAGCAGGCTGTCCGGGCTTGCCGTCAGTCCCCAGTCCGCCAGCAGCGCGTCGCGTTCGGGAAAGACGGCTTGCCGCGCCAGCAAATCCTTTTCCCGCAACAGGCCGCCGCTTTTTTCCGTGAAACCCGGAAAGAAAAAATATTTGACCAGCGGCAGGCGCGGATGCGGCGAGGCCATTCCGTGGCAGCCTTCCACCCAGTTTTCGGCGCTCAAGTATTCCAGGTTCAGCCAGCAGGGCGACCGCGGGCGCGCCGCCATCGCTTGCAGATAGTTTTCGGGCAGCGCGCAGCCGAAAGCCTCGACGACCACATCCGCAACCGCGTCGAACGAAAAAGGCGTCCGCCAGCGGCAAAGACGGACGGGCGTAGTCGCGCGATCCGGCGCCAGCCACGCGAGCGGCGCGGGATCATCCACCCACAGACGCACATTTGCCGCGTGTTCCGTCGCCAGTTGCCGCGCCAGACGCCAAGAGACGCCGATGTCGCCAAAGTTGTCGATGACCTTGCAAAAAATGTCCCAACGCATGAGAAGCTATGCGCCATTGATATCCAGACCCGCAACCCACACGCCGTAAAGCTGGTCGGCCACCTGGCGCAGCAAGGGGAGTTTTTCCGGCGATTCCGCCTTGATGCGCTCCGGCGTCTGCACACTGGGCGGCAGCGGGAGGCGCGCCTCCTCCTGCCAGTGTTCGCACCAGGCGTCGATCATCTCCGGCAGCATTTCAATGTGGCATTGCAGGGCAAGGTGCGGCCCCAGCGCGACAATCTGCCGGGCGCAGCAAGCGTTCTCGGCAACCAGGGTCGCGCCTTCCGGAAGACTGAAAGTCTCGCCGTGCCACTGAAACACATCCAGCGGCTTGCCTGCGTGGTCTCCCAGCCAGCGCCGGGAAACAGCGTCCGCGCCCCCGTTCAGGAGACTCCAGCCGATTTCCGGCACGGGGTTTTGGGTAACCGTGCCGCCCAGCGCCTTGCTGATCAGTTGTCCGCCCAGACAATGCCCCAGCACGGGAATGCCTTTTCCGACCGCATCGCGAATCAGGGCGCAGGCGGGCACGATCCACGGCAGATCGTCATTGACGCTCATCGGCCCGCCCATGAAGCACAGACCGGCGTAAGCGTCGGCATTTTCCGGAACGTCGGCGCCGCTGTCCAGCGGAATCAAAATCCAGGGAATGCGGCGAGACTCCAGGAATATGGCAAAATAGCCGGGGCCTTCAGCAGGGGAGTGGCGAAAAATGGCAACAGGATTCATACAAAAAACCTCGCAAAACAAGCGAACGCGCTATTGTAAAACCTTGGCGTTATGTCTTGGCGTTGGCTTCTGGGGCGCGGCGGCATGGGCGACCAACGCGGGTCTGGCGGGCATCATCGGCAGCAAGGCCATGCTGACAGTCAACGGCTCCGCGCCCCACGCCACGTCCGTCGGACAGGAGTATCTGGGCGTCAAGCTCATTTCCATCCAGGGCGACAGCGTGCAGGTGGAGGTCGACGGCAGGCGGCGCACGCTCAAAGTTGGGCAAAACGCGATGGGCGTGGAATCCTCCGGCGCGAACGCGCGCGCCGTGCTGATCGCCGATGGACAAGGGCATTTCCAGACCAGCGGCATCATCAATGGGCGTTCCGTGCGTTTTCTGGTGGATACGGGCGCAAGCCTGGTCTCCATGAGCCTCACCGAAGCCAAGCGTCTGGAACTGGACATGGAGCACGCGGAACGCGGCATTTCCAATACGGCCAACGGCACGGTGACGACATATCGCCTGCGCCTGAACAGCGTCAAGGTCGGCGACATCACGTTGAACAACGTGGAAGCCTCGGTATTGCCGGGAGACATGCCTTTCGTGCTTTTGGGCATGAGTTTTCTGAACCGCACGAGAATGGAGCGCAGCGGCGACACCATGACGTTGACGCAAAGTTATTGATGCCCGCGACTTTCGCGGCCTTCGATCTGGCGCGCATGACCGCCTGTCTTCGTCCGGAGCCGGTTGCGGCCACGGACGAAGACGATTTCACGGACAAGACCGCTGGCGCGGAAGAAACCCGGCTGATTCCCGCCGCCGTGCTTTTTCCGCTGGTATCGCGCGAACAGGGTTTGCAGGTGTTGCTGACCTGCCGCGCCGAGCATTTGCACGATCATCCCGGACAAATCAGCTTTCCCGGCGGGCGCATGGAAAAAACGGACGCCAGTCCCGCGCATGCGGCCCTGCGCGAGGCCGAGGAAGAAATCGGCCTTGCGCGAAACCTGCCGCGGATTCTCGGTTATCTGCCTACTTACCGCACCGCGACCGGCTTTTCGATCTATCCCGTCGTCGCCTTGCTCTTGCCGCCTTTCGCGCTCACACTGGACGCCTTTGAAGTAGCGGAAGCCTTTGAAGTTCCGCTTGCCGATCTTTTCGACCCAAAGCATCATCGGCGCGAATCCATTTTTTACAAGGGAAGGGAACATGCCTATCACGTCATCGACTGCGTGGCCGGAGGTCAATCCCGCCGCGTCTGGGGCGCAACGGCGGGGATGATTCTGGCGCTGCGCAGAAGATGGCAGGCCGGGCTTTAGCCGCTTTTGCTCATTGCGAGCGCGGCGCTCCCGCCGTTGCGTCTGGGTTATGGATTCCCGTTATGGCAAGAAGCTGGCGGAGGCGCGGGATGTCGCGGGCGTCGAGGGCGACTTGCAGATGGGCGAGATGGGTTTCGAGTTCAGACCAGGGCAAAAATCTTTCGCGCGCCCTCATGATGCGCGGATGCGCCGTGCGTTCCGGGTTGTCGCTGATCAGCAGTTCCTCGTGGAGTTTTTCGCCGGGACGCAGGCCGGTAACGTCAATGCGGATGTCGCCGTCAGGATGCGCCGCATCCTGCACGCTCAGACCAGAGAGCGCCACCATGCGCTGCGCCAGATGCAGGATTTTTACCGGCTCGCCCATGTCGAGCACGAACACGTCGCCGCCTTGTCCCTGCGAAGCCATCGATCCGGCCTGGATCACCAGTTGCGCGGCTTCCGGGATGCTCATGAAGTAACGGGAAACTTCCGGATGCGTCAGCGTAATCGGCCCGCCCGCGCGAATCTGCTGGCGAAAACGCGGCACGACCGAGCCGGAAGAACCCAGCACGTTGCCGAAACGCACCATGCAAAAACGGATGCCGCCTTGCAAATCTTTCCGCGCCGCCAATGCCTGCAGCACCATTTCCGCCAGACGCTTGCTCGCGCCCATGACGCTGGTTGGCCGCACGGCCTTGTCGGTGCTGATGAGCACAAAATCCGCAACGCCATGCGCCAGCGCCGCCTGCGCGGCGATCAGCGTGCCCAGCACGTTGTTTTTCAAGCCTTCCGCCGGGTTGTCCTCAACCAGCGGCACATGCTTGTAGGCGGCGGCGTGGTAAATCGTCTTGACGGGAAAGGCGCTCATGATTTCGGCAAGCCTTGCCGCGTCGCATACCGACCCCAAGAGGGGAACGATGCGCATGGTCTCGCCGTATTGCGCCACGAGCGCGTGATGGATGCGGTAAAGGGCGAATTCGCTTTGTTCCAGCAGCAGGAGGGCGGCGGGAGCAAGCGTGAGTATCTGGCGGCACAATTCGCTGCCTATGGAGCCGCCCGCGCCCGTGACCAGCACCACCTTGCCCGTGATGTTGCGGGAAAGCAACTGCGGATCGGGCGCAACCGGCGCGCGTCCCAGCAAGTCGTCGATGTCTGGTTCATGCAGATCGGCAATGCCCGCCTTGCCCTGCGCCAGTTCGGTGAGCGAGGGGAGCGAGCGCACAGCGACGTGCACGGCGGCCATGCGCGCCAGAATTTCGTTGCGGCGTGCGCGTTCAAGGCGCGGCATGGCAAGGAGCACGGCACGAATTTCCAGTCGCCCGACCAGTTCCGGCAGACGCGCGGGGTTGTACACCGGCAGATGGTTCAACGTGTGACCGTGCAGGCTGACGTCGTCATCCAGAAAACCGATTACGCGCATTTCGATGTTGTGCGCCAGTGCCTCGGTCAGCCGCCGACCCGCGTCGCCCGCGCCATAAACCAATACCTTCGGCAGGACGGCGCGCGCGGATTGCCTGATGTACAAGCCGCCCAGCCAGTAACGCGCCAGAAGACGGGAGAGCGTGACCGCGACGAACAGCGTCAGCGGCTGAATGATGCCGATGGTGCGGGGGATGCCCGGCAATCCGACAAGCAGGATGATCGCGGCAAACAACGCGCCATAGAGCAGCATCGCCATGCAGATGGCGCGAACCGCCGTCGCGCCCGTATAGCGGAAAATGGCGCGATAAAAACCGTAGCGGACAAAAATCGGCGCGGCCAGCACGATGGCAAGCAGGGCGGCGTGGTGCGGACGCATCTCCGACATTTGCGGCGACATTGCGCCCAGCGGCCACGGCCATTCGCCCAGACGCAGATAAAACGCCAGCCAGGTCGTCAGGACGCAGAGGGCAATATCCACGCACAAGGCCAAAATACGCTTGCCCGCTCTGGGCAAGGCCAGCAATGCGTACGCGAGCCTGTGCAGGAACATGGCGCTTCGGAATCAGGGATTGGAAACGAAAAACCCCGGCAAGGGGTACTGACGGGGCGTGGAAACGAATGGGCGTTTTGCGGCTTATTCCGGCGTCCGCGCTTTCTTTTCGCCCAGTGACTTGCGGTTGCGCGCCTGGCATTCCGCTTGATATATCATCCGCATCATCTTGACGCCTTTGCCGCGAAAAACGCGCTTGCCGGTTTTGGAAAGACAACGGCGCTCGATGGAAGAACGACGGGTGCGGGTGATGGCCATGGAAATGCTCCTGAGAAGCCGCCCCGCGCTTCGATGGGCGCGGGGACGAATAAGATGGTGGGTTGTCACAGATTCGAACTGTGGACCTACGGATTAAGAGTCCGCTGCTCTACCAACTGAGCTAACAACCCAGACGAGCGCGCATGATACAAAACCTGCGTTTCGATTGCAATTGCCGGGAGACAATCGAACGAACGTTACGAACGGGTTACGGATTTCAGCGCCTTACAAATCAAATACCCCCTCCCCCGCAAAGAGCCTGCCGCCGCAATCAGTCATCGGGACGCAAGGGGGCAAGGCGTCGGCGCGAAGCCGCGCATTCACCGCAAACCGTCCCGCCGGATTGCGTCAGACGAGAAAAAAGGCCAAAACCCTTGTATTTACTGGAGTTTCCGGCCTTTATCGGACTGCTTCGGATGGTTGTTTGGTGGGTCGGGCGAGACTCGAACTCGCGACCAACGGATTAAAAGTCCGCTGCTCTACCGACTGAGCTACCGACCCCGCAAAAGAGCGGCGATTATAGGCAATCCCGCCAGAACGCGTCAATAAACAACCGAAGAACGGCAACCGTGTTCAAAAGCGAAATTTTTTGCGTTTTCGGGACATCGCGGGCATCAAGGGCGAGCAAAATTCTCCCGTCAGGGTTGTTCTCATGGTCACGGTCGAGACGACGGGAGCGCGTTTTGGGTTCCGGCACGGGCTTCGGCGTGTCGCCAGAGGAGAAGTTCCATTCGGCATCCCTTGCGGGAAAATCATCTTACGATGAGATGGAGGCTTGAAAGCGAAATCTCGTAGTAAATCGGAAAAGCCGCCGCGAGTCCCAGAATCAGCCAGAGCGGCCAGTTTTTCCCGCGATACAGGAAAACGTACAGAAAAATCCCGATGTGCATCAGGGCGTAGGGAGGCCAGTAGCGGAAAACGCCATCGAGAAACAGGATGACGGCGGGCGGGGAAATGCCAAAGGATTCGTATACATCGAGAAAAGCCCGATGCCCTTTCGTGATGAAGATCATATGGATGGACAGGGCGCCCAGGTAAAGGACAATGCAGAGGCAGCGCTTGATCCTGTCCACCTTCGCCTTGTCGAAACGCATGCCCAGGATATACCGATGCCTTGCCGACGGAGTTTCATTCGCGGGGGTATCGTTCATTTTCCTTCCTTCATTGAAAAGCCGTCCGGCTGGGCGGCGATATGGGCACGTAGCCGACCTCCGCGATCAACCGCTGGCCTTCGTCGTCCAGGAACCAGTCGCGCAGTTTTTGCGCATTTGCGGAAAGCGGGCGGGCGCTCACCATGTAAACGTCGAAGATCAGCGGGTAACGGCCATTGCGGATGTTTTCCGCCGTCGGCTCGATGCCGTCGATAGCAAGGAGCTTGACGCCCGGAACAGGGTTCATGCCGGTTGCGTAAAAACGGAAGGAATAGCCGAGCGCGGCGGGGCTGTTGCGATAGCTGGCCGTGCCCACGGCATAGAGCAGGCTGCTCATCTCGATGGACAATCTTTCGCGCAGCGGTTTACGTAACGGCATATCCCCCATGACCTTTTCCATGATGGTCTGGCTGCCGGAACCGGACGGGCGCTGGAAGGCCAGGATTCTCCCTGCCGCGCCGCCCACTTCGCGCCAGTCGTCGATCTCGCCGCTGTAGATGGCGCGAATCTGTTGCAGCGTCAGGTTCTGGATCGGATTTTGTTCGTTGACCAGAAAGACGAAGGCTTCCCTGGCGATGGGGGTCAGCGTCAGCGTCAAGCCTTGTTCGGCGGCGGCGGCTTCCTGTTCCTTCGAGGGCGCGAACACGAAAATCAGGTCGGTTTCCCCGGCAATCAGACGCGAATAGGCATATGGCGTTTGGCTGTATTCAAGCGCGAATTTTCGTTCGTCATCTTCCGCGCCGTCTTTGGATTTTACATAAATGGCCCTTGCCGCAGCTTCATAGATCGGGAAGAACGCCGTCGCGCCGTCGAGTCGCGGATAGTCGCTCGAAATCTGGAGGGAAGGCGGCGCGGAAAGGCGAGGCAAACGGCTTTCTTCCGCGAAGGCCGAATACGGTTCCTCGCTCATCCCCCATTCTTGCTGAACCTCCGCTTCTTTCGGGACAATACTCCGTTGCATCTGCCAGCCCTGCGCGGCGCAAACGAGGACGAGAATGCCGATGAGTCCATGCGCGTAGCGGATGTTGCCGGAAAACAGGCCGACAGAACGACCGGCCTTTTTCATGCCGACGCGAAACGCCCAGAAGGGGATGAGGTAGTAAAGCAGAATGACAAAGGGAATCAGGAAGAAAAGATTGTCGTACAAGGCGAGCAATGAAATGTCAAGCGGAGGGTAGAAGAAGAATACGGATAGTTCGTCGCCTACCAGACCAAACCTGTCCAGGACAATCAAAAAGGCGATCCACGCGCCGAGCGGAAAAATCGCGGGCAGGAGAAACGGGCCGTAGCACGACAGCGCCTCCTCTGGCGGAGAAATCCGGCGGCCATAGTAGTGCGCGGCCACGCAGGAAAACGAAAGCGCGACAACAAGGCACACGATGAGGATGAAGAAAATGGGAGCATCGCCGTCCGGTATCCATTTCCTGAGAACTATCGCGGGAAGCACGCCCAGGACAACACCCGCCACCTGCAAGAGCGGCAGTCCGACCAGGGTCAGCAGGAGCGTGAAAAACCAGTATTTGCGTGTTGTCATGACCAGTCATCGGAGAATCCGGACGCGCGCAGCGTAGCATGTTTTTCTGCGTCCGTTTCGCTCGCTCCGGTTCATCCAGGGCAATCGCATGAATACATTTGTCATCGCGCTCGGTTGTTTGCCTGGCTACAGTACAAGCGAAGTGCCTCCAGAAAGAGAGGTTGGCGGCCTTCAGACCCG
>JAITJU010000077.1 GCA_031278735.1 Zoogloeaceae bacterium | reverse complement strand
CCGGCGGTCAGCGTCAGCGTCTGGCCATTGCGCGCGCCCTCCTGAAGGACGCGCCGGTGCTGATTCTCGATGAAGCCACTTCGGCGCTGGACAGCGAATCCGAACGGCACATTCAGGCCGCCCTGGAAAAGGCGATGTCCGGACGCGCCGCGCTGGTGATTGCGCATCGCCTCTCCACCATCGAACGCGCCGATCTGATCCTGGTCATGGAGAATGGCCGCATCATCGAGCGCGGCGCGCACGCCGATCTGCTGGCGCGGGGCGGGCACTACGCCCGCCTGTACGAAAAACAGTTCGCGGAAGAAAAAAACGGGGCTTCCGGCGAGGTTCCGGGCGCGGACGCCTGACGATCGTTTAATGTTGATAGCATAGATATCATTGACAATCGCGGGGTTGGCGTGGAAAATAAGCAGGATTTTCCTCCGCAGTTTCATGTTCTTCGCACAGGAGACACGCATGTCCCAAGACGCACAAGACCCCGCTGGCGGCGACAACCCGCTGTTCCAACAGTTTTTTCAGGCCGGTCAGGCCATGGCGCAAGGGTTTGCCGCCTTTCTCCAGCAACAGGGCGGCGCGTTCGCGCAGGCGCAAGCGCCGCAAATCCCGCAGATGCCGCAAATACCCGATCTCAGCCAAATCATTCCGCCTTCCCTGCAATACCCCAAGGAAGTCGCGGCGGAGCTGGACGCCTTGCGGGCGGAACTCGTCGCCCGGCAGGCCAAGCTCTGGGAGTCCATGCTGGCAAAGAGCACGGGCAAGGAAGCGGCGTTTCAGGTCGCGCCGGAAGCGGGCGATCGCCGCTTTTCCTCGGCGGACTGGTCATCCAACCCGATGTTCGATTTCATCCGGCAAAGCTATCTGCTCAACTCGCGATACGTGCTGGACGCCGTGGAAGTATTGCCGGTGGAGGATGAGCGCACGAAGGAGAAGCTGCGCTTTTCCGCCCGCCAGTATGTCGACGCGCTGTCGCCTTCCAATTTTGCCGCCACCAACCCCGAATTCATCCGCGTCGCGCTGGAAACACGCGGCAAGAGCATCACCGACGGCATCAACAACATGATTGCCGATCTGACCAAGGGACGCATCACCATGAGTGATGAGTCGGTGTTCGAGGTCGGCGGGAATCTTGCCGTCACCAAAGGCCAGGTCATTTTTGAAAACGAGCTGACGCAACTGATTCAGTACGCGCCGCTGACCGAAAAGGTCGCCAAACGTCCGCTGCTGATTGTGCCGCCCTGCATCAACAAGTATTACATTCTGGATTTGCAGCCGGAAAACTCCTGGGTGCGCTATGTGCTGGAACAGGGGCACACGGTGTTTCTCATCTCCTGGAAGAATCCGGGCAAGGAACAGGGGCATCTGGGCTGGAACGATTTTCTCGAACAAGGGCCGCTCACCGCGATTCGCGTGGTGCAGGACATTACGAAACAAAAGCGTCTGGACGCGCTCGGCTTTTGCGTGGGCGGCACCATGCTGGCTTCGGCGCTGGCGGTGCTGGCCGGACGCGGCGAGAAACCGGCGAGCACCCTGAGCCTGTTGACGACCATGCTGGATTTTTCCGATACCGGCGACATCAAGCTGTTCATCGACGAGCAGTTCCTCGCCGCCAAGGAAACGACCATCGGCAAGGGCGGGCTGCTGGGCGCGATGGAACTGCAAAACACCTTCAACGTGCTGCGTCCCAACGACCTGATCTGGAATTACGTCACCAGCAATTACCTGAAAGGCCAGACGCCCGCGCCGTTCGACATCCTTTACTGGAACGCCGATTCCACCAATCTGCCCGGCCCCTTTGCCTGCTGGTACATGCGGAACATGTATTTCAACAACTATCTGCGGATTCCCGGCAAGCTGGAAATGTGCGGCGTTCGCGTCGATCTGGGCAAACTGGACATGCCGGTCTACATCCTCGCTTCGCGCGAGGATCACATCGTGCCCTGGCACACTGCCTACCAGAGCACCCGTCTTCTGGGCGGCGACAAGCGTTTCGTGCTGGGCGCGTCCGGTCATATCGCGGGCGTCATCAATCCTGCCGCGAAAAACAAGCGCAGTTACTGGACGAACGAAAATCTCAAGGCCGACGCCAAGGAATGGCTGGATACCGCCGAGGAGCACAGGGGAAGCTGGTGGAGCGACTGGGCGGCGTGGATTGCCGCGCGCGGCGAAGGCGAAAAGGCCGCGCCCAAAACCTTTGGCAACGCGACCCATAAACCCCTGGAACCCGCGCCGGGGCGCTACGTGAAGGAAAGAGCGGTGTAGTTTTTCCGTCCTGTTTGCATGAAAACGAAATTTCGCGTTTTGTTTTCATGCGGCGGCGATGGAATCCCGCGCGAGCGGCATGTTTCGCAAAATCCGCATTTTTCTGTTGTTGCTGGCGCTGTTGGCCGTGGCGGCGAGCGCCTGGCGCTCGAACGCGCGCCTGCGAGACTGGGCGCGCAACGTCGATGTGGCGATTTATCCGCTTGCCGCCGACGCGTCGCCGCAGACGGCGCGTTTTCTCCAGACGTTGAGCAACGACAGTTTCGACGAAATCGAAACCTGGCTGGAGGATGAGGCGCGGCGCTACGGCGTTTCGCAGGATAAGCCGGTGCGCCTCTGGCTGGGGCCGCAGGTGACGGAAAAGCCGCCGGAATATCCTTCCCGCGCGCCGGGAATGCTGGACGCAATCCTGTGGAGCCTGCGGCTGCGCTGGTGGGCTTCCCGGCACGACGACATCCATATCCGGCCGCACGTGCGGCTGTTCGTGTTCTTCCATGCCGCGCCGCCCGGCGCTCGCCTGCCGCATTCGATTGGCCTGCGCGAAGGCAAGATCGGCGTGATTCACGTATTCGCCGACGCGCGACAGGCGCGGCAGAATCTGGTCATCATCGCGCATGAGTTGCTGCACACCTTTGGCGCCGCGGACAAATACGACCCGGCCAGCTTGCAGCCGCTTTATCCGCATGGCTACGCGGAACCTGAACGGCAGCCCTTGCTGCCGCAATCCCTGGCTGAAATCATGGGCGGGCGCGTTCCCGTCGACGCGCAAACATCCCGCATTCCGGAAAATTTATCGGAAACGCGCATCGGCGCGGCCAGCGCGCGGGAAATCGGCCTGTTGAAAAACAGCGACTGACGCCGGAAAACGAGCAGGCGAAGGCAAGGAGCGCCTCCCGTTGAAAGCGCGGCGCCCCCTTGCCTTTTCTGGCGCGAATTCGCAATATACGCACATGAAAAACATCCCTGCGGCACTGTAATTTCATAAAAATACGGGAACGAAACGATAATTTGCAAATTTTGCGAATGACTTCGAGGAGAAAGGAATGCGCAAAAGTTTCATGGGTGTGCGCCTGAAACGCTTTCGGGAAGAGCAGGGGTTGACCCAGGCGGCGCTGGCGCGGGCGCTGGAACTCTCGCCCAGTTATCTCAACCAGTTGGAGCAGAACCAGCGTCCGCTCACGGTGGCCGTGCTCTTGAAGCTGAATGCCGTGTTTGGCGTCGACATCCAGCGTTTTTCCGAAGATGACGAAGTGCGCCTGATCGCCAGTCTGCGCGAAATTTTCAGCGAAACCCTGGCGGAAGAGGATATTTCCCGGAGCGAAATCAGCGAACTGGCCGCCAATCTTCCGGGCATTGCCCGTGTGCTGGTGCGTCTGGGGCGGCGGCAGCGCGACCTGCTGGAACGCGAAGTCGTGCTGACGGCGCGGCTGGGGACGGGCGGCGGCAACGACGCGTCGTTATCAAAACTCATGCCGTACGAGGAAGTGCGCGATTTTTTCTACGATCAGCACAACTACATCGACCCCATTGATCGCATGGCCGAGCGCGCTTTCGACGAATGGCGGCTGAAGCCCGGCAACGCGCTCGACGCGCTGACGGCGCGTCTGCGTCATCATGATATTCGTCTGATCTGGGAAGACGACGATGACCCGGAACGCAAAATCCTGCGCCGTTTCGACCCTGAACAGCGCCTGTTGCGGCTTTCCCGCAACCTGCGGCCGGGGCAGGTCGCTTTTCAGATCGCCACCCAACTGGCCTTTCTGGAGGCGCGCGCGGACATCGACGGCATGGCGGCTTCGGCGCGGCTTTCCAGCGACGCGGCGCGGCAGCTTCTGCGCATCGGTCTGGCCAATTATTTCGCGGGCGCGCTGATCCTGCCGTATCTGTGTTTTCTTGGCGAGGCGGAGCGTCTGTCCTACGACATCGAGCGCCTTGCGCACGTTTTTGGCGTTGGCTTCGAGACGGTCTGCCATCGTCTCTCCACCCTGCAACGCGCCGAACGGCGCGGCGTTCCCTTTTTTTTCGTGCGTGTGGACCGCGCCGGCAACATCTCCAAGCGCCAATCCGCCACCGATTTTCATTTTTCCCGCATTGGCGGCTCCTGTCCGCTCTGGAACATTTATGAAGCCTTCGCGCGTCCGGGGCGCATCCTGACCCAACTGGCCGCCATGCCCGACGGTCGCGCCTATCTGTGGCTTGCGCGCACCGTCACGCACGGCCATCCCGGCTACGACGCGCCGGGAAAAACCTTTGCCGTCGGCCTGGGCTGCGACATCCGCCACGCCGAACGTCTGGTGTACGGCAAGCGCCTGAACTTGCAGGACAGCGCCCAATTCACGCCCATCGGCGCGGGCTGCAAACTCTGTCCGCGCGAACACTGCCCGCAACGCGCCTTCCCCGCGCTCGACGCGCAGCTCGCCATCGACGAAAACCTGAGCGCCTTCACGCCTTATCCGATCCAGGGATCGGGGCGCCGATGA
>JAITJU010000074.1 GCA_031278735.1 Zoogloeaceae bacterium | reverse complement strand
CTCCTGCAAACGCTGGCGGGAAACGGCATTTTCCTCTCCTCCGCCTGCGGTGGCGGCGGCACCTGCGGGCAGTGCAAATGCCAGGTCTTCGAGGGCGGCGGCGACCTGCTGCCCACCGAAGCCCCCCCATTTCACCCGCCGCGACGCGCGGGCTGGCTGGCGGCTTTCCCGCCAAAATGCGTTATCGCGGACTCGCCAAGAACGCCAATCGCGCCCTCGCCATGCCGACACGCCGCAATCTCGTCAAATGGGGAAAACCTTTCACGGAAGAAATACGTCCAACGCAGCAAAACCGGGGGTGTTCCCCCCCCCCCCCCCCCGAATCCGGCTCTGGCAGGAGCTTGGCAAGTGCACAGGGCGGCAAGGCAGTGGAACCACTATCTCAATTGCCCTCTGATCCACGCCTTCTGACGGCGCTTGGCGTGTTTTTTGCCCAGATGATCGAGGATATGTGCCCTGGCCTCGGCGAAGCTCAGGGTGGTTTCAGGCCAGATGGCATCACAGAAGAGCAGATGCAGGCCGACGGGGGATTCCAGCGGAGTGGAAATTTCGCCCTCGGCCAGCGCAAAGGCGGCAGCTTCCAGTTCCGGGAAAATCTGGCCGCGCCGGATGGTGCCGATGATTCCCTGTTCCAGGGCTGTGGGGCATTGCGAATGTTCCAGGGCGGCGGCGGCGAAATCCTCCGCTGTCCTGATGCGAGCGCGCAAGGTTTCGAGGCGCGTCCTGACCGCTTGTTTTTGAGCCGCGTCATCGTAGGTCACGAGGATGTGGCGGATGCGGCGTGTTTCGGGTCGGGTAAAGGCGCGAGGATGCTGGCGATAATATGTCCTGGCTTCTTCCTCAGAGACTTCGGACGCTTGTGACGCAACCCGCTCCAATACGGCTTCGATGCGAATGTCGCGGTAAACGGCGTCGGCCAGCGCCTCTTCTGTGAGGCCGTTTTGGCGCATGTCGTCCAGGAATTCCTCGTGCTTCGAGTAACGCTGGCGGATTTCTTCCAGACGGGCATCCCGCGTGGCCTCCGGTATGAGCACGTTCCGCGCTTCGGGACTGGCGAGGATGGCCGCCTCGATCCTGGCCTGACGCCCGGCAATTTCACGCAGGCAGGCGCTTTCCGTCTCGTCCAGCGACCGCGGCGGTTTCTGGAAAAGATTGAGGGAGAGCTTGAGGTCAAGGTAGGGTTGCGGCGCGTTCATCAAGCATCAACTCCGGTGATTCCGGTTTTTGAATCCTTTCCCGGCAAGGGTTTTTGAGCGGGAAGCGGGCAGAAAGAAGGCGCTGCCGCATCCATCGGTTGCGTTTGACGGCACGGCTCGTCAGGAAGGAGCATGTTTTCGGGAACCTGCAACACCCGACCGGGCAGCGCGTCGAAATGGACATGGTAGGCGATGCCGCTATCCGGGCAGCGGGAAACATCACGCACGACCTTTACAACTTCGCCAATATCGCCTGCCTGAACCAGAATTTCGTCTTGTACGGTAAGACTGGCACGACTCTTCACTTTTTCGCGGAACTCAAAACGGCTGGGCGTCCAGTCTTCGGCAATGTCGATCAATTCTTCCTCCCGGCAGCCCACCACGCGGTTTTCTGCAGGAAAATGCACGGAATAGATGATCTGGTCTTGCAGAAAAAAACCAATGTCCCGGATCACCCCCACGCTGCCGCGCCGCACGAGCAGATCGCCCATGCGCGCGCCGGGAAAGGTGCCGTCGTCGCGCACGTTGCGGATGACCCGCACTTCGTCGTCGATCCGCCAGCGCGCCTTCATCGGAGTATCTTGTCCACCGGGATGAAAAAGGACCTGCCGCCTTCCGCCGTCGGCGCATTTCGGAACACGGCGAACACCTTTTCCGTCAGGGCATCGGAATGCACGAAATCCGCATACGCCTGCCCCAGCCATTTCCGGTGAAACGCGGCGCGAGAAGCGTCGTCCGACGGCATTTCCGCCGCGTTGCGGCACAGGTAATCATGGAAACGTTGCAGGATGTGCAAGCGATTGACCTGTACTACCGCCGCTTCGTAGGGCACACCGAAATAGTCCAGAAAATCCTCGGCTGAGACGAGTTCGCGCAGGTCTTCGTCAAGGGATGTGGTTGGCATCGTGTGTGCTCCGGGTCATGGGGTCTCAGGCTTGGGATGGCAATTGTGCGATGATTCTTGCCGTATTTTTCCAAGCCGCCGGATTTCTTCCAGCAATCGAGGAATGTCCTGTCTTGCGTGCGCAATGAAATCCTGATCCGCAATCGTTGCGCCGATCAGTTCAATATCTTCGCCACGAGCTTCCTTTGGGCCGGTCATGATGAAATCCGAACCGCTCACATGATCCCGCCCTTCCCCATAAGAAACCCATGGACCAAGACTGGCGGCGGCACAGCGCCGCTCGATTTCCTGAAGCTGTTTTTCATCCATTTCGATGTCCTTTCCGCATCATTATTTTACTGTGTCAGCATCAAGAGCCGCCGCCATGTCGCCCTCGCGCATAAAAAATTCCAGCAGGTCAGCTTCTTCCGGCAGGCGCTTGGCGGCAATAACAAAGGCGCGCACGACGCCAACCAGATTGCGCGCCGTCGTCTCATCGAGCAGGATACCCATTGCGGCATACACGGACAACACCGCCCGATACCCGGAATGTTTGCCCAGCACGATACGATGGCTGCGTCCGACTTCCGCCGGGTCGAAACCCTGATAATTGCGCGGGTCCTTCAGGAGTCCGTCGACATGAATGCCCGCTTCGTGAGTGAACGCGCCCTGTCCGACGATGCTTTTTTGCCAAGGCACAGGGCGACCGGCGGCATGGGCGACTTGCTCGGAGAGCGCCGGAAAATTCCGTAGACAGACGCCAGTCTCGCCATCGAAGAATTTTTCCACGCCCAGCACCACTTCCTCCAATGGCGCGTTGCCCGCCCGTTCCCCAAGGCCGTTGACCGTGGTGTTGACATGGCTTGCGCCCGCGCGAATCGCCGCCAATGTATTCGCCGTCGCCAGTCCCAAATCATCGTGGGCGTGCATTTCGATCGCCAGCCCGGAAGCGCGCACCAGTCGGCGTACCGTGTCGTGAAGGCGAAACGGCTCCATGATGCCCAGCGTATCGGCGTAGCGCAGGCGAACCGCGCCCGCCTTGGCGGCAGCTTCCGCAATGGCAAGCAGAAAATCGGGATCGGCGCGGGAAGCGTCTTCGCAACCAATGCACACTTCCAGACCCAGGTCACGTCCTTGCGTAATGAATTCGGGCAGGATGGCCAACAGCCAGTTCCGATCCTTGCCCAGCTTGTGCGCGAGATGCTGATCGGACGCGGGAACGGAAATATCCACCCGCGCCACGCCCAGCCCGGCGCAGGCGGCCAGATCCTGCGCATGCATCCGGCACCAGACCATGAGACTGGCGGACAAACCCAGATCCGCCACGGCACGGATGCTTTCCCGCTCCTCGACGCCCATCGCGGGAATGCCGATTTCCAGTTCCGGCACGCCAACCGCGTCCAGTCCGCGTGCGATGGCGAGCTTGTTTTCCGGGGAAAAAGCCACGCCGGCCGACTGTTCGCCATCCCGCAGGGTCGTGTCGTTGATGATGACTGTACGCATGATGCTCTCGCAAAAGCTGACTTGGAACCGAATCAAGCAAGAGCAATGCCAAAGAAAAATCACTGTTCGTTCAATAGCTTATGAAGAACCAGGCGACATGCTGTCCGGCATGTCTTCCTCGTTTGCGTCCGTTTCTGTCGCGTTTGCGACAAAACGTCGAGGCAGGTCATCCCGTATATGGCATGATAATGCAGGACACTAGACCACATAGGGCCGGTGCAGCCAGCTGCGGACGATTTCCAGATCCCGTTGCGGCAAGTAGGCAAAGCCGTTGTCCAGAGCGTCTTCCACGACGGTTTGCGCTACCCAGTGCGGCACGGCCCTGGTGAGCAGCAGGTGGAAAAACCAGGAGAACGGATAACCGATCTGGCGGTCGAAGGTTTGCAAGGCAGTGTGCAGCTTAAGGCCATTCGCGCCGGATTCCAGCATAAAATCGGGGAACTTGCCGGGAAATACGGCGATGACCTGGGCGCGATACTGGGTTTGCCGGTAATGATCCAGGTATTCCCGGAAGGCGATGAGCCAATGGCGGCTGAATTCGGCGGTCACCCCGGCGCTGCTGTTTTGCCAGTCCTCCAGCAGCCGCTGGATGGGCAAGGTTTCCGGCAGGCGGGCGGCCATGCGCGCCAACGTCGCGCCGACGTGCGCAAGGCAACGAAAGTGGTAGCGCGGCTCGTCGTTGCTGATCCGTAACGCAGGCCGGGGTCTGGACGGGATTCCCGGCGGATCGATCAGTTCGCTTACGGAATTCGGTTCGCCTTCGCCCAGGCGGTGACTTACGATTTCCTGCAATTGCTCGATTTCCAGTTGCAGGAAATCCGCTGGCGCATCCCCCGTTCGTGCCGCCAGATAATGGGTGCGGCCAACGAGGCGGGTCGCGTAGCGGGGCGTGGCCGCGAGTTCATCCATGAGCGCGATGAAGTCGCCGTCGCGGGCGTCCAGCGCGCCCTCCGCCCAGGCTTCCAGATTGTCGGAAAGCGGCTCGCCCGCGGCATCCACGACACCGCCCAGGCGATACCAGCCGCCCCGTTCGAGGCGATACTGAAACGGCCATTCGGGCTGGGCGGCTTCCAATTGCCGAAGCAAGGCGCCGACGCCGCCGGAAATCGGCACTTGCCGACAGGCGGTTTGCAGGCCAGAGGCAAGGGTCTTGCAGTATTCCTGCCAGGCGGGCACGTCGTTTTTCATGCGTCCCTTTTCACATCAGGCCACGTCTGCGCCCTTGGCCGCGACAACGATGCCTTGAGGCGACATCGGAATCGTCGGTGAGTTCCCGGCAATGATCGCTGGCCCCGGTCACGGCTTGCAGGGTTTCGGACGCGATCATCGGTTTTATCCTTCCGCCGGTGTCGCCAACACCTGCGCATAACGGGCGAGCGAGGCGGCAGGCACACCCATGACGCGGGCAATCCAGGGGGGCGGCGAGGCGAGGCTTTCCTGAAGCTTGCTCAGTATCTCGCGGGCGGGGCCACCCTGGGGTCGCTTCACGGGGTGAACGCCCGCCCGCACCACCTTGGCCGCCGCCGGGCCGCCGATGGATTGCAGATAGAGAATCTGGCAATCGGCAATCAGCGCGGCGCGAGCGGCGTTCCGCTCCTCTTCCCGGTCGGCGTCGAGCGCGCCGCGCACGGCGATGAGCTTCAGGGCGTCTGGCGACACCTGGTAGATCAGGAAACGCTCGCAGGAACCGAAATGCCCGTCCAGTTCCTCGCCGTGGTTGGAGGCGACGGCGACGCGGATGGAATTTCGCATCTCCCCTTCCGCGCAGGATTCGACAGGCGGCAGGTCGCTGCCTTCCACGCCGTCGCCCTTGAAGAGCCGGATGACGGCCTTCAGGGTTTCCAGCGGCACGCCCACCGCGCAGGAAGCGTCGGCATGGCTGCCCGCCAGGAGTTCGCGCAGATCCTCCACTGTCACCGCCATGAGGCGCGTTTCCGTGAGCGGCAGGCCATAGCGTTCCGCGAGCGCCTCCACGAATGGCCTGATTTCGATGTTTTCCAAAAGACGCGCCGCCTGCGCGATGCGCAGGGCGGCTTCACGGGAGGCGGTGGGCATTTTTTCGGCCATGACGGATTCCTCGAACGGAAAAACGTGAGGGGCGGCCCCGGTACGCGCAGTCCGGGCGCGATCCAGGCAGAAGACGCACGCCTTCTGCCGCGCGGGACGCTCGCGTGAAATTTCAGGCATAGGTGATGCTGCCCGACGGGCAGACATCCATGCACTTGGGCGAATCGTGATCCTCGCATTCCGTGCAGGTGTCGGCATTGACCACGAGGTTGCCTTTCCTGACGCTGATGGATTTGGTGGGACAGACCGGAATGCAGTCGTCGCAGCGCGTGCATTCATCGGCGTTGATGGTGACAGCCATGATGATGTTCTCCTGGTTTTCAGTCTTCCGCCGCCACCAGCCGCCGGGCGCTCACCGAAACCGGCAGGCGTCCAGGCTTGGGGATCGGATCGACATAATAGACGCCGCCGTTTTCCAGTTTCAGTTCGCCGCCCCATTTTTCCGGGGTGTCGAATTCGATCGAACGGATGTCGGCTTCCATGTCGCGCTTGGGCAGGTAGAACACCAGCCCGCCCGCAGGTTTTTCACGAATCATGATGTTGGCCATCTGTCGCTCCTCTCCGGCTCCTTTCCGGGCCTCGGGGTTCAGCGTTGCATACGCGGCGGCCTCTGGCCGCCGGTAATTTTTGCTGATCCCTGACCCCTGATTTACCGCACCAGATCGTGGTTGTAATCGGTGACGCCCATCTGGCGGGTTTCGTCGTCGAGACGCTCCAGCACGGCATTGACCAGCGTGGTGAGGATGTACATCGCGCCTTCGTAGCCCAACGTGGTCATGCGGTGCAGATGGTGGCGGTCGAATATGGGAAAGCCGATGCGGATGAGCGGCACCTCGAATTCCTTGCCTTTGTACAGCGTGTCGCGCTGGATGAATTTGCCGTAGCTGTTGCCGATGAGGAAATCCGGTTTGTCGGTGAAGCACAGGCTGCGCAAATGCCAGAGATCGGCGCCGGGATACGTTTTGGCATGCACGCCGTAGGGCGAGTCTTCCAGCAGTTTGTTGATCGACTTCGCCCAGCGTTTGCTGCCGTTGTGGCAAAGGATGTGCGTGGGTTCGATGCCGAGTTCGAGCAGATAACGCACCATGCCATAGGTGAAATCGGGGTCGCCGTAGATCGCCATCTTTTTGCCATGCAGCCAGGCGTGCGAATCGGTCATCATGTCGATGAGCCGCCCGCGTTCTCTGGCGAGCGATTCGGGAATCGGTTTGCCGGTGGCTGTGGAGACTGCCATCAGGAATTCGTCAGTGCCATCGACGCCAATGGGAATGGTGATTTTGGGGACTTCATGCTTCCAGGTGCCTTCGACGAATTTCTTCGTTTTTTCCAGCCCTTGCGGTTGCAAAAGGAAGGTGGTGATGGCATTGGGAGCATCCTTGATTTCGGGAATCGTGGTGCCGCCCGCATACATGCGGAATTCGCCATCCGCCGGGGTGTCCAGCACTTCTTCCGGATCGCTCAGAAAGGTGAAGTCGACATCCATTTCCCGCAACATGCGCTTGATGACGCGATAATTGCCAAGATAGGTCTCGAAACCGGGAACGATGTTGATCTTGCCGTTCTTGCCCGGCTCCTTGCCTTCCATTTCGTTGAGGGTGAAATAGCGCAGGATGCCCTCCTCCATGTTGTCCCAGCCGGTAACGTGGGAGCCGACGAAAGACGGGGTATGCGCAAAAGGCACCGGGAAATCCTTGTCCAGATAGCCTTCATTCTTGGCGTTGCCGACGAAGGCATTCAGGTCGTCGCCAATGACTTCGGCAATGCAGGTGGTGGACATGGCAATCATTTCCGCGCCGTAAAGACGGGTGGCGTTCGCCAGTCCTTCGTGGACATTCTTTTGCCCGCCGAATACGGCGGCATCTTCGGTCATCGAATCCGCGATAAAGGCGATTGGCTCCTTGAAGTGGCGGTTGAAATAGGTGCGGAAATAGGCCACGCAGCCTTGCGAACCGTGGATATAGACAAGGCTCTTGTGAAAGCCCAGGCCGCAAAGCGCCGCGCCCAGGGGCTGACACGCCTTGGCCGGGTTGATGGTGAGCGCCTCGCGCTGAAAATTGAGATCCTGATATTCCTGTGTGGTCGTCCACTCGAAGGTTTCGCGCACCTTTTCGGCGCCGGGGTTTTCCTCGAACTGTTCCCGCTTGTTTTTCAGGAGTTCCTTGTAATCGTCGTTACGGAACAAGGGGTAACAGGGCTTGATGTTTTCTACGTCTTGCATCATGTTCTCCATTGCCGCGCCACCTAGCCGTGGACACGCGCAAAAGTTGCGAAATTTTCCCGATTCGGCGCTTCCCCGGACTTCAGGCCGCTTCCTTCAGGACGGCTTCCTCTTTTTTGAGCCAGGGCGGCGTCATCTTCTTCCAGCAGGGATTGTTGAGCGTCATATCCATGTCCCGCGCGAAGATGGCAAAGCCGTCGACGCCGTGATAAGGGCCGGAATAATCCCAGGAATGCAGTTGCCGGAACGGCACGCCCAATTTGTGGAAGACGTATTTCTCCTTGATGCCGGAGCCGATGAGATCGGGCTTCATTCTTTCCACGAACTGCTCGAATTCATAGCCGGTCACGTCGTCGTAAATCAGCGTGGCATCGCCCATATCCTTGATGGTGCGGTCGTAATCGTCATTGTGGGCAAATTCGTAGCCGGTGCCGATCACGTCCATTCCCAGGTCTTCATACGCGCCCACGACATGGCGCGGACGCAGGCCGCCGACGTAGAGCATCACCTTTTTGCCTTCGAGACGCGGGCGGTATTTGGCAATGACCGCGTCCATCATCGGCGTGTATTTTTCGATGACGCGCTCCGCGCCTTCCTTGATTTTGTCGTCGAAAAAGGACGCGATCCGGCGCAGGGATTCCCGTATCTTGGTCGGGCCAAAGAAGTTGTATTCCAGCCAGGGGATGCCGTATTTTTCCTCCATGTGGCGGCTGATGTAGTTCATCGAGCGGTAGCAGTGCAGGAGATTCAGTTTCACGTTGGGCGTGTTTTCCATTTCCGGCAAGGTGCCGTCGCCCGACCACTGCGCCACCACCCGCAGGCCCATTTCTTCGAGCAGGATGCGCGAGGCCCAGGCGTCGCCGCCGATGTTGTAGTCGCCGAGAATCGCCACGTCGTAAGGCGTTTTCTCGAACGGTTGTCCGTCGCGGTTGGAGAGAATCCAGTCCCGCACCGAATCATTGGCGATATGGTGTCCCAGTGATTGCGATACGCCACGAAAACCCTCGCAGCGCACGGGCACCACGGGCTTGCCGATCTCCTGGGCGGCCTTTTTGGAAACCGCTTCGATGTCGTCGCCAATCAGACCGATAGGGCATTCGGACTGCACGGAAACGCCTTTATTCAAGGGGAAAAGCTGCTCGACTTCCGCAATCAGCTTGGCGAGTTTCTTGTCGCCGCCGAATACGATGTCCTTTTCCTGAAAGTCGGAGGTGAAATTGATTTCGCAGAAGGCATCGACGCCGGTAGTGCCCACGTAATAATTGCGCCGCCCGGCGCGGGCATATTGCCCACAGCCGACAGGGCCGTGCGAAATGGAGACCATATCCTTGATCGGCCCCCATACCACGCCCTTGGAACCGGCATAGGCACAGCCGCGCATGGTCATCACGCCCGGCAGGGACTTGCGGTTGGAAGTGATGCATTTCTTCGACGATTCCAGCGCCTTGTCGTTGACCATCAGATGCTTCTTGCGATCCTTGTGGGCCTTTTCGGGGTAGACCTCAAGCACTTCCGCAATCAGCAGATCGGTTTCTTCACGAGTGAGTGCCGCCATGTTTTTCTCTCCTTGCGCTGGCATCTATCCGTGCACAGCGCATCATGAGTCGATATTGAAACGGGTTGTCGGGCCGCGTGATGTACTGCAATATCAGGCGGCCAGTTCGGCGGCGGTCTTGCCGACGATGGATTCGTCCTCCGCTTCCATGATGCCGAATTCCATCAGCAGGTCTTCCAGGTCTTCCATTTCCAGCGGCGTGGGAATCACGAACTTCCTGTTCTCGATCACCTTGCGCGCAAGCTCCCGGTATTCGTCAGCCTGTTTCGCCTTCGGGTCGTATTCGATGACCGTCATGCGGCGGATTTCCGCGTGCTGCACCACGTTGTCGCGCGGCACGAAGTGGATCATCTGCGTGCCCAGACGCGCCGCCAGCGCCTCGATCAATTCGTCTTCCCGGTCGGTCTTGCGGGAATTGCAGATCAGCCCCGCCAGCCGCACGCTGCCCGAATTGGCGTATTTCACGATGCCTTTCGAGATGTTGTTGGCCGCGTACATCGCCATCATCTCGCCCGAGCAGACGATGTAAATCTCCTGCGCCTTGTTTTCGCGGATGGGCATGGCGAAACCGCCGCAGACCACGTCGCCCAGCACGTCGTAGAAAACGAAATCGAGTTCTTCGTCGTAGGCGCCTTCTTCTTCCAGGAAGTTGATGGCGGTAATCACGCCCCGGCCCGCGCAGCCGACGCCCGGCTCCGGGCCGCCGGATTCAACACATTTGACGCCGCCGAAACCGACGGACATCACGTCTTCGAGTTCCAGGTCTTCCACCGAACCGGCTTCCGCCGCAAGGTGCATGACCGTGGTTTGCGCCTTGGAGTGCAGGATCAGGCGGGTGGAGTCGGCCTTGGGGTCGCAGCCGACGATGAGGACTTTCTTGCCAGCTTCGGCCAGTGCCGCCACCAGGTTTTGCGTGGTGGTGGATTTGCCGATGCCGCCCTTTCCATAAATGGCGCATTGACGCAGTCTTGCCATGGTGTAAGCTCCTTTTCACAGAACCGGATGTTGCGATAATCCAATCTTTGCCGAGCTATTGCACGAACCGTGCCAGCCCCGAATTTATTGTGCAAGCCAATGATTCAAAAGAAAGAAATAGAAAGGACACAGGTTCGTGAAATGCATAAACCCACGCTTCCCCCTGATTTTTGTAGGGCTTCCGACAAAACGCCCGTTCCGGCGCCTACCCTGCCGCGAACAGCCTGCCTGCCTCTCAACCGTTGCAATCTGCCCGCCGTCATCCTCGGCAGCCTCACGTTCCAACGCTACCCGACGCCCCTGAAACTCGACGGCGTGGAAGAGATGCACCGCGACCTTTTCCACCGCTTGGACGACGCCCCGGAAAGCCGCCGCCGGGCGGAAATATTCCGGGATTACGTCACCGTGCACTTCCGGCTGGAACACTTGGACGAAGCGGGCTTGAGCAGGCAGCGCCAAGGCCGCGCCAAGGCCAACTACATCCGTGCGATCCGGGGCTGGAGCTTCGATTCCGACAGCCGCGAAGGCGCGGTGATGAAAGCCTGGACGGAATCCCGCTTTGGTCTCCTGCCGCGCTATCACGGCGGCCCTATCCGGAACCTGGCGGATCCCGGCGATTTCGCCAGCAACGCCGCCTACCAACGTTATCGGGAAATGCGCGCCAGGGGAATCTACGGCGCCAACGCCCTGGAAAGCCAGCTCGACCTCGTCTATGCCTACTGTCAATACGAATTCGCCCGCCAACATGCGCGACGCACCCACCTCACGCTTTATCGCGGCGTAAACCGCCTGGAGGAATATGAGCGCCTGGACGACTGGCGCGCCAAGGCGCGAAAGGTATTGCTCCTCAACAATCTGAACTCCTTCACCGGCAATCCCGAGCGCGCCGAAGAATTCGGCGACATCATCCTCACTTTGCAAGTCCCCGTCGCCAAGATATTCTTCCACAGCCGACTGCTGCCCGGCATTCTCCAGGGCGAAGCGGAGTTTCTGGTCGTGGGGGGCGTCTATGAGGTGGAAAGCGCGCGGGCGTAGATCGGATCGGGCGTCAGGAGGCAGGGCAGCAGTGTTGTCCTTTTGTCGGAAAGACGACAATCATCGCGCCAAACATCCCGGATACGGAGCACGAAGGGAGCGCGGCACAAGCATATCCGCGTCCGGCCCGAAACTTGCTGCGGGCTGCCATCGTTTTCCTTTTGCGAGCCGACAACATGTCCCTGGCGCTTTCCTCCGAATTGCGCGCGCAAATCATTGACGGCATCCGGGTCGGCAACGTCGTGCCCTATCTGGGTTGCGGCGCGCTCGAAGGTGTCGTCGCCACAGCGGACGGCGCGCCAATGCCCGCCGACAGCGATTCGCTCATCCTCGCCATGAACGACGGCAAGCCCATGTCGCCCAAACTGATGTATGAATTCTCCCGCGCCGCCATGCACGTGGAACTGAAACGGGGGCGCGGCGCGGTGGAAAAGTTCCTCACCCGCACCTACGGGGAGAAAACCGCCTGGACGCGCTCCCGCCTGCACGACTGGCTGCGCGACATCCGCCCCCCTTACGTAATCGACATCAACCGCGACACCCAGTTGCAGGATTCCTATGCCGATGTGCCGCACATCCTCATCGTTGGCCTCGCCCGCATCGGCGGCTCGGATTTCCGCTTCAAACTCTTCCGGTTCGAGACCGGGGAATACCGGGAAATCCAGCCGGAAGCCGCGCAGGAAGCCATTGACCAGGCGCCGCCCATCCTCTTTAAACCGATGGGCAGCCCACGGCCCAGGCCGTACTATGTCGCCTCCGATGCCGATTACGTCGATTACCTCACCGAACTCATGGGCGGCTTCGGCGTTCCCGCCTTCGTGAAGCAAATTCGCGTCGGCAAACGCTATTTGCTCCTGGGTCTGCGCCTTGTCCGCGACACCGAACGCATGGTGCTCGCCGACATCATCCACAACGCCGCAAACCCGGCAGGCTGGGCGTTCATCCCCGACGCCACCGACAAGGAACGCCGCTTCTGCGAAAAGCTGCGCCTGCAAATCATCGACACCGGCTGGGAAGCCATGCTGACGAACGAAACGCTGGCGACGGCTTGAGAACCTGCTTTACGGTTTCTGCTTCTTCCTGGCGCAACCTCCGTTTGTCGCCGCGGAATTCAACAATGCCGCGCGACGCGGCACATGCAATTGTCAATTGTCGCGCGCGTCCGGGCGCTCGCGTCGCTCGCCTTGTGATCCGCGGGGGCATGGCGCGCCGCGCCCTTCGTCCCGTGCCCGAAATGCCAGGGATTCATTGCCAATCCAGAAGACCTTTGCCTGCCGTCCGGGCCTGGTTTGTAGAAACCACTGTCGGGTTTGCAACAAAGGCGTCGGCAAGAAAGGGTTCCCTTCCGGCGCATGATCCGCGCCAATCCACGCCCGGCATGGGTTCCGGGGTTGCGGCGCGGTTCTGGCACGGGCATTGCAAGACAGGGGCGATCTCTTCTTTTCGGAGGCGGACGCTTTCTCCAACACGCCATGAGCGAATTGCTGCTGCTTTTGATCTCCACGGCGCTCGTCAATAACGTGGTGCTCATCAAGTTCCTTGGCCTTTGCCCGGTCATGGGCGTTTCCCGCAATCTGGAAAGCGCCCTGGGCATGGGCATGGCGACGACCTTCGTGCTCACGCTGGCCGCCGCCGCAAGCTGGATGCTGGAGCACTGGCTGCTCGCGCCTTTCGGGCTGGAATTTCTGCGCATCCTCACCTTTATCCTGGTCATCGCCTCGGTTGTGCAGTTCACGGAAATGTTCGTGAAAAAGACCAGCCCCGGTCTCTATCAGGCGCTGGGCATCTATTTGCCGCTCATCACCACCAACTGTGCCGTGCTGGGCGTCTCGCTCCTGAATGTGCAGCAGGAATACGGTTTTTTCTGGAGCCTCGCCTACGCCTTTGGTTCCGCCGTGGGTTTTACGCTGGTGCTGATGATCTTCGCCGGTTTGCGCGAACGCATCGCGCTCTCCCGCGTGCCCGCCGCTTTCGCGGGAGCGCCGATTGCCTTTGTCACCATCAGCCTTATGGCGCTCGCCTTCATGGGCTTTTCCGGACTGAATGTTCAGGGGTAGGCGGGGATGATAGCCATTCTGAGTCTGACGCTTCTGGGTGCCGCGCTGGGGTTGCTGCTGGGCATTGCCGGGCGGCTTCTGGCGGTGGAAGCCAACGCCGATGTCGCCGGGGTGGAGAGCCTGTTGCCCGGCACCAATTGCGGGCAGTGTGGTTTTCCCGGTTGCGCGGGAGCTGCCGCCGCCATGGTCTCCGGCGCTGCGCCGCCGGGATGCTGTCCGCCGGGCGGCAAGGCGGTCGCCCTAGCGCTGGCGGAAAAGCTCGGGGTGAGCCTCGACCTTTCCAGTGTTGTCGACGAAGGGCCAAAGCTGGCCGTGGTGGCCGAGGATTTGTGCATCGGTTGTTGTCGCTGCCTCAAATACTGCCCCACGGACGCCATTCTTGGCGCTCCCAAACAGATTCATAACGTTCTGAAAGAAGCCTGCACCGGCTGTGCCGCCTGTGTCGAACATTGTCCGACCGAGGCGCTGGTCATGCAGCCGATGCCCGTAAGCTGGCAGCATTGGGTGATGCCCAAACCGGCTGCCGCCTGAAAAGGAAATCCGCATGGGCCTGATGGAAAAATTTTTCGCCCGATCCTGGGGCGTCCACCCACGGGATTACAAGCGTCCCGCCGCCGACGCGCCGGTGCGCGTCATGCCCATGCCGGAGCGGCTTTATCTTTCTCTGGCGCAACATCTGGGCGCTCCCGCCCGGCCCGTGGTGCTGGTCGGGCAAACGGTGAAGAAAGGCGAAAAGCTCGCCGATCCGCAAGGGGCAGTTTCCGCCGCCATTCATGCGCCGACTTCCGGCGTCATCGCCGCCATCGGGGAAATCCCCGCGCCGCATCCTTCCGGTTTGCCGGTGCAGGCAGTCATTCTGGAAGCGGATGGCCGGGATGAATGGTGCGAATCGCTCAAGCCCTGTGCCGACCCTTTCGGCCTTGATCCGGATGAAATCAGCCGCCGCGTCGCCGACGCTGGCGTGGTGGGGATGGGCGGCGCGGCTTTCCCTTCGGCGCTGAAACTTTCTTCTTCCCGAAAGGCGGGCGTTACAACGCTCGTCATGAACGGCGGCGAGTGCGAACCGTATCTTTCCTGTGATGACCGCCTGATGCGCGACGAGGCTGAAACCATCGTCGACGGCATCCGCCTGATGCTCCATGCCATTGGCGCGAAGGAGGCCCTTGTCGGCATCGAGGACAACAAGCCGGAAGCCATCGCCGCCATGCAGAAGGCCACCGCCGCGCACGGGAATGTTCACGTCCGCCCCATTCCGGCGCGTTACCCGATGGGGTCGGAAAAACAGTTGGTGCAAACGCTCACGGGCAGGGAAATCCCTGCGGGCGCGCTGCCCGCCGAAGTGGGCGTGGCGGTGCATAACGTCGGCACGGCGAGAGCCGTTTCGGAAGCCATCCGTTCGGGCCGCCCGCTCGTCTCCCGGCTGCTGACGGTAAATGGTGGCTGTGTCGGTACTCCCGGCAACATCGTGGCGCCAATCGGCGCGCTGGTCGAAGAAGTCATCGCCTTCGCGGGCGGCATCGAGGGCACACCGGCCCGGCTGGTCATGGGCGGGCCGATGATGGGCGCCTCGCTGCCACATGCGCGCATCCCCGTTATCAAGGGGACGAGCGGTATCCTCGCCCTGGACGCGGCACAGGCCCACGTCCGGCATGAGGAAGCCTGCATCCGCTGCGCAAGCTGCGCGCGCGCCTGTCCCATCCAGCTCATGCCGCTGGACATTGCCCGGCATATCCGGGGGGGCGACCTCAAGGGCGCGGTCAGGCTGGGCCTGAAAGACTGCATCGCCTGCGGCTGTTGCGCCTATGTTTGCCCCGCGCATATCCCCCTCGTGCAGTATTTTTCCCATGCCAAAGGCAGCCTCGCGGCGGAAGACCGCGCCAGGCAAAAAACCGAAGCCACCCGCAAACTGGCCGCCGCGCGCAGCGAGCGGTTGGCGCGGGAAGCCCGCGAAAAGGCTGAAATCGCCGCCCGCCGCAAGGCGGAACGCGAAGCCGCCAAGGCTGCCGCTGCTGCCGCCGCCGCCGCGTCCGCCAAAAGTGCCGGAGAAATGTCCGCATGAACGCCGATGGCTACCACGCCGAACGCATCTTCGCCTCGCCCCATGCCCACGGCGGAGCCGAAATCCGGCGCACCATGCTGCAAGTCCTGCTTGCCCTCGCGCCAGCCACCCTGTTCGGTTTCTGGCTCTATGGCTGGCCCGCCTTCTTCCTGTGGCTGCTCACGCTGTTCTTTGCGCAGACCTTTGAATTCATCAGCCTGCGCCTGACCGGGAACACCGGCCAGACCGGCTCTCCCGGCGATGGCTCCGCCCTGCTGACCGGCTGGCTGCTGGCAATGACCCTGCCGCCCTGGTCGCCCTGGTGGGTCGGCGCGCTCGGCGCCTTCATCGCCATCGTCATCGGAAAACAGGTATTCGGCGGGTTGGGGCAAAACGTCTTCAACCCCGCCATGGCGGCGCGGGTGGCGCTGCTCGTGTCCTTCCCCCTGCAACTGACCGCCTGGGTCGCTCCCCTGCCTTTTTCCGGACTTGCCGCGCCGGGTTTTCTCGACAGCCTGCGCATCACCCTGGGGCAAATCCCCGTGCCGGACGCCATGACCAGCGCCTCTCTGCTCGGCCATGTCAAAACGGAGCTTTCCCGGGGCGTCGGGCTGGCGCAGGTACTCGCCGCCGATGCCCCCCGGCTTTCCTGGCTGGGCGTGCGTTCGGGCAGCCTGGGCGAATCCTCCTCGCTTCTCCTCCTGATGGGCGGAACGTTTCTGCTGGCAACCCGTGTCATTCGCTGGCAAGCGCCCCTGGGCGTGCTGGCGGGCGCGCTGATCCCCGCCGCCATCGCCCACGGTATCGCGCCGGAAACCTATCTGGACGCCGCCAGCCACCTTCTTTCTGGCGCGCTGATGCTGGGCGCGTTCTTCATCGCCACCGATTACGTCACCTCCCCGGCCACCGGCGCGGGACGGCTCATCTTCGGACTGGGCGTCGGGCTGCTGACCTGGATCATCCGCACGCTGGGCGGCTATCCCGAAGGCGTGGCCTTCGCCATTCTTTTCATGAACGCGCTGACCCCCATCATCGACCGCTACGTCAGGCCGCGCATCCTGGGGCGCACCCGCTCGGGCCAACCCCTGCGGCGTCCCGCCACCCCGCCCGGCGCGGGCAAGGGAGCCTGACATGTCGTTTGCGACGCTGAAAGAACACCCCCTCTATCAGCCCCTGCTGTTGGGCCTCATGACGCTGCTGGCATCCGCCGCCCTCGCCTGGGCCTCCAGCGCCACGCGGGGAGCCATTGCCGAAGCCGAAGCCCGCGACCTGCGCGACTCGCTGGCGCAAGTGTTGCCCGAAAATTTCGCCGACAACGACCTGCTGGCGGACAACACCGACATCGACATCGGCGCCGGAAAACCCCTGCGGGTTTACCGGGCGCGCGCTGGCGGCGCCGTCAAGGGGGTGGTGTTCACCGTCATCGGCAAAGGCTATGGCGGCGAAATCACCGTCCTGATGGCGGTTGATGAAGATGGGCGCATATTGGGCGCGCGCGTTCTCAAACACACGGAAACCCCAGGGCTGGGCGACAAGATCGAAATCGCCAAAAGCGACTGGATAAACGGCTTCGGCGGCAAGACGCTCGCGGCGGCGAACTGGGCGGTAAAAAAAGACGGCGGCGATTTCGACCAGTTCGCGGGAGCCACCATCACCCCTCGCGCCGTGGTGAGCGCCGTCAAGCGCGGGCTGGAAATCTTCGCCCGTCACAAGGCGGCGCTGCTGGCCCAAAAAACAGAGGAGCACGACGGATGAGCACATCCATCAAAACACTGGTCAAGGATGGCGTCTGGAACAACAACGTCGTCTTTGCGCAGATGATCGGCCTTTGTCCCGCAGCGGCAGTCACCACCAGCGGCACCAACGGCCTGGGCATGGGGCTGGCGACCACGGCGGTGCTGGTCATCGCCAACGTGCTCGTCGCGCTGCTTCGCAACATCATCAGCCCGCAGGTGAGGATTCCCGTTTTTGTCGTGCTGATCGCCAGTCTCGTCACCGTAGTGGACATGCTGCTCAACGCCTGGCTGCACGAACTCTACAAAGTGCTGGGGCTGTTCATCGCCCTGATCGTCGTCAACTGCGCGATTCTCGGACGGGTGGAAGCCTTCGCCTCGAAAAACGGCGTCTGGCCCGCCTTTGTAGACGGATTGGCGATGGGCTTCGGCTTTACCCTTGCCCTGACACTGATTGGCCTGATCCGGGAATTTCTCGGCAGCGGCACCCTTTTCGCGCAAGCCTCGCAGCTTCTTGGCGAGAACTTCGCCTTTCTGGAAATCCACGTACACGAAAACGGCGGCGCGCTCCTCATGATCCTGCCCCCCGGCGCGTTTGCCGTGCTGGGTTTTCTGCTGGCGGGCAAACGCCTGCTGGATACGAGGAGGCATTCCGATTGAATCCATCAGGAGAAAACGATGCAGATCACTCTCGCCTGGTCTGAACCCAACCAACAAATCTGGATGAATCTCGACGTTCCGGCGTCCACCACCCTGCGGGAAGCCATCGAACGCTCAGGCATCCTGCGGCAGTTTCCCCATATCGACCTAGAAACCCAGAAAACCGGCATCTTCGGCAAACTCGCCAAACCCGATACCGTCCTCAAACCGGGCGACCGGGTGGAAATCTACCGCCCCATCATCGCCGACCCCGAAACCGTCCCGCGCCGGGACAAAGGGGCGGAAGAAGAGCGGGAAGAGGGGTAGGTTTCATGCTTGAAAAAGCGGCGGACATCAAATCTTCCATTCTCTGAAAAACGGGAGCGAAAGCTTTGCGGTCGCTTGTGAAAGCCGGAATTTCGACCCGGACGCCGCAGAATCGTTCCCTGTTTTCCAGGGATATCTGTCCGCGCGAACACTGCCCGCAACGCGCCTTCCCCGCGCTCGACGCGCAGCTCGCCATCGACGAAAACCTGAGCGCCTTCACGCCTTATCCGATCCAGGGATCGGGGCGCCGATGA
>JAITJU010000055.1 GCA_031278735.1 Zoogloeaceae bacterium | reverse complement strand
GTTTCTTGGCTTCCGCGCAAATTTGCGCCTTGCTCAGGGGCGGCCAGATGATCCGGCTCCAGCGATCGAGGACGACGGGCACGCCGCAGGTTTCCGAATATTGAAAGATGAATTGCCCTTTCCGGTCGATGTAGCCTTCCACGCCATCTTTTTTTGCCCAGGCCGAAACGCTAAAAAATGATCCAATAGCGTCAAATTCGGGCGGCGCCAGGATTTCCCCCTTGTCATTGACGAGTCCTTCTTTCCGATGCTCCCTGAAGACGGCAATTTCGCCGCAGGAAAAACCGTCGATTGCGTCAAAGCGGGGCGGAATGAGCACCTTTCCTTCGGCGTCGGCCAATCCGAGTTTGCCGTCTTGCTTGATTTCTTTCGCATTGGGTTCCCGGCAAGGGACGTTCCACGCCCGTTTTTCGGGATGCGTGCTGTCACCGCCTTTCGTCAAGGGAAAGAAATTCCCCTTGCTGTCGAGATCGCCCCATTGCCCCTGCAACTTGACCCGTGCCAGGTTGTCGCCGATGAATCCGGCGGTGTTGGCGTCCTCGAATATCGGCGGAATCACCATCCGGCCGCGGGTATTCATGAAGCCTTCTTTTCCTTCACGGGTGCTGACAATGGCAAGACCATTGGCCGCGAAATCGCCTATGTACGAGAACTCCGGCGGGACGATCACTTTTCCCGTTCCACTGACGAGACCATATTTGTGGTCATAGTGAAAAAGGGCTGCCGTATCGGTAGCGCAACCCGCCAGAAGACAGACGCCGCCCAACAGGACGCCGCCGCATGCAAACATGGATTTCATGGCGCTCCTCCGAGAAAATCCTGTCGCGCGAGACGTTTTATCCGCGCCGGATTGCCGCTTGGCGCCCGGCTTCGGTCAAACGGCGCATGGACGCGGCAAGCGGGTGGGTCATTGCCCGTCCTGCTCCGGCTTGTCGGGCCAAGGGGGAACGAGCTTGCTTTCTCCGGGTTCCAGGCCGCCAAGATGCTGGAGCACATCCATATACTCCGGGTCCCCGGGTTTGTAGCGGAGCTGGGCATCCCCGACGATGCCGGAATTCCCGGCAGCCGCGCGCAGCGTCAAAACAATATCTCCGTTTTCTTCCATCGCGGCCGAGCCGATTGTCGGCGCGTCAACAGGATCTGATTTGGGCAAGGAATCCTCCCCTTGGGCGAGGGAACAGATCAGGAAGCAACAGAAAATGCCGACGGCCAGCCTCACGCGCTTCCGCCTTCCGTCCGCAGCTTGAGGCGCAATTCGCGCAACTGCTTCTCGTCCACGCCGGAAGGCGCGTCGGCCAGGAGGCATTGGGCGCGCTGCGTCTTGGGGAAGGCGATCACGTCGCGGATGGATTCCGCGCCGCTCATCAGGGTGACGATGCGATCCAGCCCGAAGGCCAGCCCGCCATGCGGCGGCGCGCCGTATTTCAGGGCGTCGAGCAAAAAGCCGAACTTGGCGCGCTGTTCTTCCGGGCTGATGCCCAGCGCCCGGAAAACCTGTTCCTGCGTTTCCGGGCGGTGAATCCGAATGGAGCCGCCGCCGATTTCCCAGCCGTTCAGCGCCAAATCGTAGGCCCGGGCAAGACACCGGCCAGGATCGCTTGCGAGAAGCGGCACGTGCTCCGCCTTGGGCGACGTGAAGGGATGGTGGCAGGCCGACCAGCGTTTTTCCTCTTCGCCATACTCGAACATGGGAAAATCGAGCACCCAAACCGGCGCCCAATCCCTGCCGTCCACGTGCCCCTTCTCGTGTCCCAGTCTGACGCGCAGGGCGCCCAGGGCGTCATTGACCACCTTCACCTTGTCCGCGCCGAAGAAGATCAGGTCGCCGGAAGCCGCGCCCGCGCGCGCGAGGATGGTCTTCAGGGCCGTTTCGTCCAGGTTCTTGACGATTGGCGATTGCAGGCCGGTCTCGTTGGGCTGGCTTATGTCGTTCACCTTGATGTAGGCCAGGCCCTTCGCGCCGTAGATGCCGACGAATTTCGCGTATTCGTCGATCTCGCCGCGGGTGAGCGTCGCGCCGCCGGGCACGCGCAGCGCCGCCACGCGCCCGCCGGAATTGGCCGGGCCGGAAAAGACCTTGAAGGCGACATCCTTCACCGCGTCGGTGATTTCGGTCAATTCCAGGGTGACGCGCAGGTCCGGCTTGTCGGAGCCGAAACGGGACATGGCCTCGGCATGGGAAATGCGCGGGAAGGGGTCGGGGAGCGTCACGTCCATCGCCTCCCGGAAGACGAAGCGGATGAGTTCCTCCATGAGACCGGTGATTTGCGCCTCGTCCATGAACGAGGTCTCGATATCCACCTGGGTGAATTCCGGCTGCCGGTCGGCGCGCAGGTCTTCGTCCCGGAAGCATTTGACGATCTGGTAATAGCGGTCGAACCCGGCAACCATCAGCAATTGCTTGAACAACTGCGGCGACTGCGGCAGCGCGAAGAACTGGCCGGGATGCACGCGGGACGGCACCAGATAATCGCGCGCGCCTTCCGGCGTGCTCTTGGTGAGCATGGGCGTTTCCACGTCGACAAAGCCGTTGTCGTCGAGAAAGCGGCGAAAGGCGCGCGTCGCCTTGTAGCGCAGCAGAAGATTCTTCTGCATTTCGGGGCGGCGCAGGTCGATGACGCGATGGGTGAGCCGCACGGTTTCCGAAAGGTGTTCGTCGTCCAGTTGGAAGGGCGGCGTCACGGAAGGGTTCAATACCTCGATGTCATGACAAAGCACCTCGATTTCGCCGGAAGGCAGGTTGGGATTCTCCGTGCCTTCGGGGCGCCGCCGCACGAGGCCCGTGATTTTCAGGCAGAACTCGTTGCGCACGGATTCGGCAATGGCGAACATTTCCGGTCGGTCCGGGTCGCAGACCACCTGCGCCAGCCCTTCGCGGTCGCGCAGATCGATGAAGATGACGCCGCCGTGATCGCGGCGGCGGTGCGCCCAGCCGGCAAGGGTGACGGTCTGGCCGCAAAGGGCGGCGCTCAGTTGGCCGCAGTAATGGGTACGCATCAGGGGGTTCCAGAAATAGGCAAGGATTGAGGGGATTCCGGCAGCGCGGGCGTTGGGGTCGTTGCCGTTACTGCCTCCGCGCGCTTCGCGGCGGCAGGCTTTTTCGATGCGGGCGGCGCCATGCCCATGGAGACGATGTATTTCAGCGCCTCATCCACGCTCATCTTGAGTTCTTTCACATCCGTTCTGGGCATCATCAGAAAAAAACCGGAAGTGGGATTTGGCGTGGTCGGCACATACACACTGACATAATCGCCTTCCAGATGATGAACGACATCGCCGCCAGGTTTGCCGGTAAGAAAGGCTATCGTCCAACTGCCTTCCCGCGGATACTGCACCAGCAGCGCCTTGCGAAAGGCGTTGCCGGCGGGCGAAAAAATGGTGTCCGAAACCTGTTTGATGGCGTTGTACAGGGAATTCACCACCGGAATGCGGGCGAGCACCTGTTCCCACGAGCGCACCAGCTTTTGCCCGATCAGGTTGGTGGCCAGAAGGCCAGTGATGAAAATCACGCCCAGGGTCAATATCGTGCCGACGCCGGGAATATTGAAACCCAGAAGACGCGCTGGATGCAGGGATT
>JAITJU010000039.1 GCA_031278735.1 Zoogloeaceae bacterium | reverse complement strand
CGGCGGCGCGGCGGCGGGCGCGTCCGCCGCCTTGCGCGCGCCGGAAAGCCGGACGTGATAATCCGCCGTATCTTCGGCAAAGGCGGCGGGCGAGCGCGGCGCGGGCGCATTCTGGCGCGGCGCCGGCGCAGGCCGCTCTTCCGCCGCCGGCGCCGTCATCATGGCCATGTCGCGGGCGGCGATGGCCATGATCTCCACGCCGCCGGGCGCGCTCCGGTTGGAGAGAATGACGGCGTCCGCCCCCAGGGTCTCCTTGACCTTGCGCAAGGCTTCCCGCGCGTTCGCGGCGATAAATTTTCTGACGTTCATGACGATTTGCCTCCAATGATAGAGGTCACCTTGAGGAGCCTGGTTTCAGGAACTTCACCGTGGGCGATGACTTTGATTTGCGGGATGCTGCGGCGCAGGAAGCGGGAGAGCAGCGGGCGGACGGCGCCCGGTACGAGCAGCACGGCGGGCATTCCCAATTCTTCCTGCCGCCGGGCGGCGCTTGCCGCTTCTTGCAGGAGATTGTCGGCCAGCCCCGGCTCCAGCGCCGCCGCGCCGCCGCCGCCGACGCTTTGCAGGAGCAGGCGCTCGAGCTGCGGATCCAGGGTCATCACCTGCATCTCGTTGCCCGTGGGATAAAGCTCCTGCACAATGGCGCGTCCCAGCGCCATGCGCACCTGCGCCGTGAGTTCCTCGGCGTTCTGGGTGCGCGCGGCGTGGTCGGCCAGGGTTTCGACGATGGTACGCATGTCGCGGATATGCACACCCTCCTCGAGCAGGTTTTGCAGGACTTTCTGCAACACGCCCAGCGACAGGGTTTTGGGAACGAAGTCTTCCATGAGCCTGGGCAGTTCCTTGGCGAGGTGCTCGATGAGCTGCTGCACTTCCTGCCGCCCCAGAAGCGCGGCGGCGTTGTTCAGCAACAGGTTGTTGAGATGCGTCGCCACCACGGTGGAGGCGTCGACCACCGTGTAGCCATAGGCTTGCGCCTGATCGCGCAGACGCTGCTCCACCCAGATGGCATCCAGACCGAAGGCCGGGTCCTTGGTGGCCGCGCCGGGCAGCGTTCCCGCCACGCGCCCCGGATTGATGGCGAGGAATTGACCGGGGAAGGCTTCGCCCTGTCCGACTTCCACGCCCTTCAGGAGAATGCGGTAGGCATTGGGCTTCAATTCCAGATTGTCGCGGATATGCACCGGCGAGACCAGAAAGCCGACATCCTGCGCGAATTTCTTGCGGATGCCGCGAATGCGGCGCAGCAATTCGCCATCCTGATTTTTGTCGACCAGCGGAATCAGGCGGTAGCCGACTTCCAGCCCCAACACGTCCAGCGGCGCGACATCCGACCAGGAGGCTTCCTGCGCGTCCGGCGTCGCGGCGAGCGACGGATGGGCGGGTTCGGCGCGCGCGGCAAGACGTTCGGCGCGTTTCCTCATCTTCCAGCCCAGATAGGCAAGGCCGCCGGAAAGCGCCAGAAAAACCAGATTCGGCATACCGGGAATTACGCCCATGCCGCCCAGAATGCCCGCCGTGACGAACACCACCTGATGATTGCGGAACACCTGGGAGGCGAATTGCAGGCTGACTTCATTTTCGTCGGAGACGCGCGTCACCACGATGCCGGCGGCGATGGAAATGACCAGCGAGGGAATCTGCGCCACCAGGCCGTCGCCAATGGCCAGCAGGGTATAGACGCGGGCGGCGTCGCCCACGCTCAAATCATGCTGCGCCACGCCGATGACGAGGCCGCCGACGACGTTGATGAGGGTGATGATGATCCCGGCAATGGCGTCGCCGCGCACGAACTTGGAAGCGCCGTCCATTGAGCCGAAGAATTCGGCTTCGCGGGCGATCTCCCGACGGCGCTCGCGCGCCTCGTCCTCGCCGATCAATCCCGCGTTCAGGTCGGCGTCGATGGCCATCTGCTTGCCCGGCATGGCGTCCAGGGTAAAACGGGCGGAAACTTCCGCCACCCGCCCCGCGCCCTTGGTGATGACCATGAAATTGATGATGACGAGGATCAGGAAGACGATGATGCCCACCGTGTAATTGCCGCCGACGATGAACTGCCCGAAGGCCTCGATCACCTTGCCCGCCGCGTCGCCGCCCGTATGCCCCTGCAACATGACCACGCGGGTGGAGGCCACGTTGAGCGACAGGCGCAGCAGCGTCGTCACGAGCAATACCGTCGGGAACACGGAAAACTCCAGGGTTTTCCTGATCTGGATGGCGACCAGCAGAATCAATACCGAAAGCGCGATGTTGAAAGTAAAGAGCACGTCCAGAAAGAAGGGCGGCAAGGGCAGCACCATCATCGCCAGAATCATGATGATGAGCGTCGGCGCGCCCAACTGGAAAGGATTGATGCGGGAAAAGACGTTTTGCAGCGTCAGGGTCATGCTGGCCATCAGGCGACCTCCGGCACGGCGAATTCAGGCGGCACATCCACGTTGCGCGGCGGCGCGGGAAGGTTGCCGCCCGTCTCTTTCCACTGGTTCAGCTGATACACGTAGGCCAGCACCTCGGCCACGGCGGCGTAGAGCGCGCCGGGAATCAGGTCGTCGACTTCCGTGTGCCGGTAAAGGGCGCGCGCCAGGGGCGGCGCTTCCAGAAGCGGCACGCCGTGCTCCTCGCCCAGTTCCCTGATTTTCTGCGCGAGGACGCCCATGCCCTTGGCCAGCACCTTGGGCGCGCTCATGCCTGCCTTGTAGGAAAGCGCCACGGCATAATGCGTGGGGTTGGTGACGATGACGTCGGCTTCCGGCACCGCCGCCATCATGCGCCGCCGCGCCGCCTGGCGTTGCAGGCTGCGGATGCGTCCCTTGACCATGGGATCGCCGTCCATTTCCTTCATTTCCTGCTTGACCTCGTCCTTGGTCATTTTCAGCCTGTCATAGTATTGCCATATCTGGAAAGGCACGTCCGCCGCCACGATGATGCTCATGGTCGCCACGAGGATCAGGAAAGTGAAGGTGAGCAGGCGTCCGGTCGTCGCCAGTCCGCTCTCCAGCGGCTGCGCCAGCAGGCCGAAGATGTCCTGCCACTCGCGCCAGATCAGGAGCACGGCCACGCCGCCAATCAAACCGGCTTTCAGCACGGCCTTGGCAAGCTCCATCAGACTGTTCCAGGAAAACATGCGGCCAATGCCGGCAATGGGATTCATGCGCGAAAGACTGGGCGTCAGCGCCTTGGTGGAAAACACCCAGGCGTTCAAAACGAACGGCGGAATCAGGGCGGCGACAATCAAGGCCAGCACCAGCGGCGAGAAACTGATGAGGGCGTCGAAACCCAGGTCGCCCAGCCGCGACATGGCAAGCTGCGGTTCACGCGCGAAAACCGGATCAAAGGAAAGCCCCTTTCGCATGAGATTCATGGAGCGTTCCGCAAACCATCCGCCCAACAGCCAGAACGCGGACGCGGCGACAATCAGCGTCAGAAAACTGCTCAGCTCCCGCGAATGGGGAACCTGACCTTTCTCCCGCGCCTGCTCGATACGTCGGCCCGTAGGTTGTTCGGTTTTTTCGAGATCGCTGCCTTCTGCCATGACGTTGCCACCAATAGGGTGGTCGCTATTATATGAAAAAATCAAAAGAATTAAATAGGTAGAGCACTTTTTTTATAAATTAAATTAACTTGTGTC
>JAITJU010000296.1 GCA_031278735.1 Zoogloeaceae bacterium | reverse complement strand
ATGCCAGTGTGCTGAAAGTCAAACTTTCCACCGCCATCGTCACCATTTCCTCCATTCACCTTCTGAAGACGTTCATCAATGCCGATCAGATGAAGCCGGAAACCATTGTGGCGCAGGTGTCGATCCATCTCGTCTTCATCATCTCCGCCATCGCCATGGCCTACACGGACAAGGTGATGAACCAGGCGCTGCTGGTCTCCAAAAACAGTCATTGATCCCTCTTCCCCGCAAACCACGGAGCACCGCATGACCGACATTCGTCAGGAGGATTTGATCGCCTCCATTGCCGACGCCTTTCAGTTCATCAGCTATTACCACCCCAAGGATTTCATCACGGCAATGGGCGAGGCCTGGGCGCGCGAGGAGAATCCCGCCGCCAAGGACGCCATTGCCCAGATACTCGCCAATTCGCGGCTGTGCGCCGAAGGGCGTCGACCGCTCTGCCAGGACACCGGCATTGCCGTGGCGTTTCTGAAAATCGGCATGAACGCGCGCTGGGCGGACGCGAGCATGAGCATACAGGAAATGGTTGATGAAGGCGTGCGCCGCGCCTATCTGTGCCCGGAAAACAAGCTGCGCGCTTCCGTGCTGGCCGACCCGGCGGGCAAGCGCGTAAACAGCCGCGACAACACGCCCGCCGTCGTGCATTGCGAAATCGTTCCCGGCGACCGGGTGGAAGTCATCTGCGCGGCCAAGGGCGGCGGCTCGGAAAACAAATCCAAGCTGGCGATGCTGAACCCTTCCGACGCCATCGTCGACTGGGTGTTGAAGACCGTGCCGGACATGGGCGCGGGCTGGTGTCCGCCCGGCATACTGGGCATCGGCATTGGCGGCACGCCGGAAAAGGCCATGCTGCTCGCCAAGGAATCCCTGATGGCGCCGGTCGATATTCACCGCCTGCGCGAAAAGGCGGCTTCCGGCGCGACGCTCTCCCGCGTCGAGGAACTGCGTCTGGAACTCATGGAAAAAATCAACGCGCTGGGCATCGGCGCGCAGGGACTGGGCGGGCTGACCACGGTGCTGGACGTGAAGATTCTCGACTATCCCACGCACGCCGCATCCCTGCCCGTCGCCCTGATTCCCAACTGCGCCGCCACCCGGCACGCGCATTTTTATCTTGACGGCAGCGGCCCGGCGCGGCTCGAACCGCCCCGCCTTGCCGACTGGCCGGACGTCACCTGGCAGGCGGACGCGAAAACCGCCGCCCGCGTCGATCTGGATGCGTTGAGCCGCGCCGAGGTCGCCGCCTGGAAACCCGGCCAGACGCTGCTCCTGAACGGCAGGATGCTCACCGGACGCGACGCGGCGCACAAGCGCATCCAGGATATGCTGGCGAAGGGCGAGCCGTTGCCGGTGGATTTTTCCGGCCGCGTCATTTATTACGTCGGCCCGGTCGATCCGGTGCGCGACGAAGCGGTCGGTCCCGCCGGGCCAACCACCGCCACCCGCATGGACAAATTCACCCGCATGATGCTGGAAAAGACCGGCCTCATTGCCATGATCGGCAAATCCGAGCGCGGGCCGGAAGCGATTGCCGCCATCAAGGATAACCAGTCCGCCTACCTGATGGCCGTGGGCGGCGCGGCCTATCTCGTCTCCCGGGCGATCAGGTCTTCCCGCGTCGTCGCCTTTGCCGACCTGGGCATGGAAGCCATCTACGAATTCGAGGTTCAGGACATGCCGGTGACGGTGGCGGTGGACTCCCAGGGCAACAGCGTGCACCAGAGCGGCCCTAGGGAGTGGCGGGGGCGGATCGGCAAAATCCCCGTAACAGTTGCTTGATGAAATGCAAAAAACATGTGCGCCGTCTTGAGTGAAGCGGATCGGGAGGAGATATGGAGCCTTCTCTCCGAATTCTTCGTCGACAACGAGACGGACTTTGACGATATCGCCAAAAAGATCGCCGCCATCCGGCGCGACCCGGAGCAAATCGAAAACATTCTGTTTACCGAGGTCGCGCCGTGTTGCGCCACGAACCTCATGACCCCCGTTCCGCCGATATGGACAGGGTTTGAGCGAACCTCGCTGATCGAAGAAATCCGCAAGATGCAGGCGCGCAACCAAAACTCCGCCATTGCCCGCCTGCGGCACAGGGGGTTCGCGTTTTTTTGCCGCTGGTATTTTCGGGAGGAATGGCAAAGGCTTGCCGCCGCCCTGGCGCGCTAATTGCCTTTTCTGAGTCCCTTGCCTTCGGCGGCGCGCTGCTGGCGAATTTGTTTGGGGTCGGCGATGAGGGGACGATAGATTTCCACCCGGTCGCGGTCGCGCAGCGGGGCGTCGACCTTGGCGAGTTTGGAAAAAATGCCGAACTTGCCGTTTTCCGGATCGATTTCTGGATATTTCCGCAACAGGCCGGAAGCTTCCAGCGCGGCGCGCAGGCAACTGCCGGGCGGCAGTCGCAGGGAAACGATTTCCTGCTTTTCCGGCAGGGCATAGACGACTTCCACCCGCAGACCGTGTTCTTCACTCATGATTCGGCTCCGTAAATCTGGTCGGCGCGCCTGACGAACGCCTCGACGAAAGTGTTGGCGATGCGGCTGAAGACGGGGCCTATCACCTTTTCCAGCAATTTGCCGGAAAATTCATAGCAGAGGCGGAATTCCACCTTGCAGGCGTCTTCCCGCAGGGCGCGGAAATGCCAGAAGCCTTCCAGTTTTCTGAACGGGCCATCGACCAGACGAATATGCATGGCGGCGGGAAATTCCTTGCTGTTCTCCGTGGTGAAGTGCGATTTTATGCCATGAAAATCAATGTGCAATGTGCCCACCGTAATTTTTTCGTCGCGGAAGCGGCATTGGGTGCGACTGCACCAGGGTAAAAATTGCGGGTAATCCTCGCAGCGATCCACCAGTTCGAACATTTGTTGCGCCGAATGGGCGATCAAGATGGTTTTTTCGACCAATGCCATGTTCCGTCAAATCCATTCCTTGCTAGAATCGGGCGATTCTAAAGGAATCCTGATGAGCATTGCCAGCAACAAAAGCGCCTTCCACGATTATTTCATCGAGGAAAAATACGAAGCGGGTCTTGCCCTGGAAGGCTGGGAGGTCAAATCCATTCGCGCCGGACGGGTGCAGATCAGGGAAGCCTATGTGCTCGTCAAGCGCGGCGAAATCTGGCTTCTGGGAATGCACGTCACGCCGCTGCCCGCCGCCTCCACCCACGTCCATCCCGATCCGACGCGCACACGCAAATTGCTCTTGCACACAGGCCAGATCATGCAACTGATCGGCAAGGTGGAACGCGCCGGATATACCCTCGTGCCGCTCGAACTGTATTACGCGCATGGCCGCATCAAGGTTGAAATCGGCCTCGCCAAGGGCAAGAAACAACACGACAAGCGCGAGGACGAAAAGGAAAAAGACTGGGCGCGGGAAAAACAACGCCTGATGCGCACGAAGGTGCGCGGCGCATGAACGTGAAGACGCGCCGCTCCCGACGACACCCCTGATGACGCCTGTCGCTTCCTCCTGTTGCGGGCGTTTTGCGCCCAGTCCGACGGGAGACCTGCACTTTGGTTCCCTGCTGGCGGCGCTGGCTTCCTGTCTGGCGGCGCGCGCGCAGGGCGGGCGCTGGCTGGTGCGGATGGAAGACGCGGATGCGCCGCGCAACGCGCCGGGCGCGGAGGCGCGGATTCTCGCCTGTTTGGAAGCGCACGGGTTTCACTGGGATGGCGAGGTGCTGCGGCAAAGCCAGCGGCTGGAAGCGTACCAGGCGGCATTGGCGCGTCTGCGGGATGAGCGGCGCGTCTATCCTTGCGCCTGTTCACGCAAGGAAATCGCGGCGGCGGCAACAGAACGCGCCATCGACGGCGCCTGGCGCTATTCCGGCCGCTGCCGACGGGGACTGCCGACGGGGCGCGGCGCGCGCGTCTGGCGTCTTTGCGCGGAAGATGTGGACATTGCCTTCAATGACCGCATTCAGGGACAAATACGGCAGAATCTGGCGCGTGACGTCGGGGATTTCGTGTTGCGGCGCGCGGACGGGCGGTTTGCCTATCAACTGATGGTCGTGGTCGATGACGCCTTCCAAGGGGTCACCCAGGTTGTGCGCGGCGCGGACCTGATGAATTCCACGCCGCGCCAGATTTACCTGCAACGTCTGCTCGACCTGCCAACGCCGGAGTACGCGCACATTCCCATTGCCGCCAACGCGGCGGGTGAAAAACTCTCCAAACAGACGCGCGCCCCGCCTCTGCGGGCGCGCCGCGCCGCCGCCAATCTGGTCGCCGCGCTCGCCTTCCTCAACCAACAACCGCCGTCCGAACTCGCGGAAGCCAGCGTGGAGGAAATCTGGCGCTGGGCGTCGGATCTCGGAAGGCGGTGGATGGAAAAATTGGCGCCCGCGCCCGCCTCTCCCGCAAGCGGGCGAAGGGAAAGCGCCTCTTGCGGGCGCGCGGCGCCGGGTTGCGCCGACCATCCTCTATCCTCTGTCATCTGATTCCCGAATGTGGGAAAATCGCGTCTCTATTCGCTGGATGCGCTGATCGTGACTCGATTGTTTTTACTTTGCGTTTTTTCCCTGCTGCTTTCTGGTTGCGAGCAACTGGAAAACCGGCTGGGGCTGGAAGACCCGGTCAAGAAAGCCGCCCGGCTGGAAGCCGAAGGGCGGGCGATTGGCGGCGGTTGCCGTCAATCGGGACGCGCCATAGAAGATTGCTACGCCATTTACGTCTGGGTGCCGAAGGAAGCGGTTTTCGAGGGCTGGCGTGAAATGGACGCCTATATGCGGGAGAACAACATGGCGACCGTCACGCCCCTCTTGCCGCCCGCATCGGAAAGCGGCAAGAAAAAGAAAAGCCCCCCCCCGGCGGACGCGGCGGCGTCCGCGCCAGAAACAGAAGCAACGCCCGCGTCAGGAACGACAACGACCGGGGATTCCCCCCGCGCCGCCGCCCGGTCTGCCGCGCCCGCGCCTGCCGCCGCCGTTGTGCCTGTCGCCGTACCCGCCGCCGCGCCTGTCGCCGCGCCTGTCATTGTGCCCGCCGCTGCGCCTGTCGCCCTTCCTGCCGCCGCGCCCGCCGTTCCTTCGCCCGCGGACGCGCCGCCCGCCGTCGCCGCGCCGCCCGCCGTCGCCGCGCCGCCCGTCCCGCCCGCGCAAACCTGATTCTTCCACGCCATGCCCCTGAAAAATTTTCCATGACTCAACACGCGCTTCCCACAACACCGGACACGGTCACACCCTTCGCCAGCCTCGGCCTGGCCCCGGAGATACTGAAAGCCATCGTCGAATCCGGTTATACGACGCCGACGCCCATCCAGGCCAAGGCCATCCCGCTGGCGCTCGCCGGTCACGACATCATGGGCGGCGCGCAGACCGGCACCGGCAAGACCGCCGCCTTTGCCCTGCCCATCCTGCAACGCCTGCTGCCCTTCGCCAGCGCCAGCCCCTCGCCTGCCCGCCACCCGGTGCGGGCGCTAATTCTCGCGCCGACGCGGGAACTCGCCTTGCAGGTCTTCGAATCGGTCAAGTCCTACTGCAAATACACGCCGCTGCGCGCCACCTGCGTCTTCGGCGGCGTGGACATCAAACCGCAAACCGCTGAACTCAAGCGCGGCGTGGAAATTCTGGTGGCGACGCCGGGGCGGCTGCTCGATCACCTCGAACAAAAAAGCGTCCGCCTCAACAGCGTGCAGACGCTGGTGCTGGATGAAGCCGACCGAATGCTGGACATGGGCTTCATCCCCGACATCAAGCGCATCCTCGGCCTGCTGCCGACAGCGCGGCAAAGTCTATTGTTTTCCGCCACTTTCTCCGATGAAATCAAGCGTCTGGCGGATGTCATGCTGAAAACGCCGATCCTGACGGAAGTCGCTCGCCGCAATCAGATATCGGAAACCATCGCGCACCACGTCTACCCCGTAAGCGAGCGCGACAAGCGCGCCTTGCTGATTCACTTGCTGAAATCGGGAGAAATCAGCCAGAGCATCGTCTTTACCCGCACCCGGCAGGATTGCTCGCGGCTGGCGCGTGAATTGCAGCGCGTCGGCATCGAGGCGGACGCCATTCACGGCGACAAGAGCCAGCACGAGCGCATCAAGACGCTGGACGCCTTCAAATCCGGCCAAATCGCCGTGCTGGTCGCCACCGACGTGGCGGCGCGCGGGCTGGACATCGAGGAACTGCCTTATGTCATCAATTACGAACTGCCGCGTGTGCCGGAAGATTATATTCACCGCATTGGCCGCACTGGACGCGCGGGCAGACAGGGCAAGGCCATTTCGCTGGTTGCGGCGCACGAGACCGAATACCTCAAGGACATCGAGAAATTGCTCAAAAAACCCGTCGAACGCATCCTGCTGCCCGGTTTCGAGCCGGAAACGGCGGCATCCGCCGCCGCCGGGCGCGGCAAGGGACGCGCCGCCCCCAAGCCGGTCGTGGCCGCGGCGGATCGCCGTCCCGCCGACAAGACCGCCTGCCCGGAACGCGCGCGCGCCAACCACATGATTGCGCCGGACGGGTTCGATTTTTCCAAACCCTATGAGCCGCGCGGCGATCTTGCCGCAACGCCGGATTCAGACGCCCCAACCTCGCCGCACTTCCGCCGCCGCTCACAAAAACCGATTGCGGCGCTTCTGGGCGGATTGGGGCGCAAACCCGGCGACGCGTCATGACCCACCCATGAAGGCCGACAC
>JAITJU010000295.1 GCA_031278735.1 Zoogloeaceae bacterium | reverse complement strand
TCTCGAACTACCTGTACGGCAAACCCGCGAGCGAACTCGACCCGGAAGAGAAGGAGACCATTAGCGCCATCACAGGATTGGCGGGGAACGCCATCGGCGGAACAATCGGCAACGGCGCGGCGGATGTCGTCGGCGGCGGACAGGCGGCACGGACGGCGGCGGAGAATAATTCGCAACTGGGCGAGGATTTGCAGGCGTTCCTGCAACGTCTGGCGGACGTGGGAAAAGACAAAACGGAAACCCCCGCGCTCAAGGGCTTCGTCCAGGGATTGGCGGATGTGACCAACGGCGTGATTTCCCTGGGAGACGCCTCGCTGGACACCCTGGCCTCGGCGATTCACTGCACAGTGGGCGGCGATTACTGCGCGGACGGGATGCAGTACAACCGTGAAAAGGGCGAGGTGCTGATCGAACTGGGGAAAAAGATAGGAGACGGGACGATCGGGAGGGCGCTCATTCAGTGGGGCGAAGACCTGATGTCGGACGACCCCGCCCGGTACAATGCCGCCGCCGAACAACTGTCGAGAGCTTCCACGGTTTTGCTTGCCGTCACGATGCCCAGTAGGGTTGCAGCAGGCGGGAAATCGCCGGGGATAGCCGCAAAGGGGGGAACGAATGCTGCGGAAGGAGTTATTGCATCACGGATCAATGTACGAACAGGTGATGCAAATATCAAGGGCAGTGGGCTTGAATATGCTTGGGAAAAGCATGGCGGCACTTGGGGCGGAAATAAGTCTGCATTCACAATTTCCAAGGACGAATTGAAAGCTGTTTTACAAGACCCGCTTGTCGTCAAAACGCCAGCGTATCAATCAGCTACATCCGGTAGTTATATTCGGATAGTCGATATGGGGCGGACGATAGGTATTGACGCCAAAGCAGGCGGACAACCCACCAACTTTTTGACCATAATTACTGACTCAAAAGGAAATTTGGTCAATACATTCCCAGGGAAGACTTTCTAGATCATGTATTACTTAGTTATTTGGGATAAATATCTGGCCAGCATTGGTCAACCTGGGGACATGGGTAAGTTTGAAATACCGATGGAATTGGCGAGACTGTTTTTCAATTTGGATTCGAGAAAGTTTCCAAAGCTTTCTAGCTTAAGTTTTGACGACTATGATTTGTTTTCTGGCACTGAGCTTGAATTGCTTATTCATGAGCTGCTTGACTTCGTTAGTCTCAACCCCTCATCTGTGGAACCCATTAACTCAATGGTGAAAGTAATTTCTGAGGCTAAATTCTTGGGTAAAAGTATCTTGTTTGATCCGTTTAGCCCGCATAGGTCGGGGTGAGCCTGCGAACCCCGACGATTGAGGACAAACGAGGTCATTGCAAAAGCTTGTGGTGGTGCTATGTGCGCAGAAAACCATGTTGTAGAAGCATTGGGGGGCATAAAGGAGAATGTGCGCTTTACAACGGCTGTTCGTCCAAGAACAGGGGCGGAGGTTCCGATTTGCCCCAATTGTGAAACGACTTTTGGGCGAGAGGCGTTTCCTGCGGACGCCCGCTTTAAAACTGACAAATGAGGTGACTAGATGGAAATGTTATGCGTCTAGAGTGCGAGGGGAAAACCCCCATTGAGAACCCCAAACCTTCACAGGTTAGAAAAGTTCTTTCCTCTCTGCGGAGTTATGGGCCTTCATCGTATGCGTCAATCACTGATATGCATGGTTCATACTTGCAAGTTGCTGGGGGTGGAGTGACGTGCTTGTTAGAGCTTTATCAGTCGAACACTGGGAAAAGATTCCGTGCTTTTGGCGACACGAAAAATAAGGCATTCCCAGATGGAACCTTACTGGTCTTTCGTGCAGGGCAAATTGCGATGCAGGCTGATGAGTGGTTTATGGCTGACAAAATTGCTGAAGTTTTTTGCTGTTTCCTAGAGGGAAAGGAATTGCCCAAAGACATTCATTGGCGTCCTGCTCCTGGTTTCTAGCAAGCGTAGGGTGGGTAAGGCGAAGCCGTAACCCGCCGGTTGTTCATCAAACTTTGAGCCGAGGCGCTATACTTTTTCCCATGATGCAATCCTTTTTCCGTTCCCTTTTCTTTCGCCTGTGCCTGCTGGTTTTTGGCATCTGTCTTGCTGTGCCGTGCTTGGCAAGCGTGGCGGTTGTGGACAGTCGACAGGTTTTGACCGGCCAGACAGCGGAAGAAACGATCGCCCTGATCCACACGAACACGACGCCGGAAACAGCGGCACAGAACAGCCGGTCTATCTGGAATTCGGCATCGAGCGCGCCGGTCTCTTGGGCATCTCCCCCGACGTTTCTGCGAAGGCTTGGGTGGTTTCGACGCGGCGCACAACTGGGATACCCTGCCGTGAATCAACTGCAAGACCTGAACCGCAAAACCTGTTGAGCCTTCCCGTTTCTGGGCGACAAGAATATCGCCGGGGAACTGCCGGGCGCCGCCTCGCAAGCTGAAAAGTGCTCCCGCGCGCGGCAAATACTCCGAAAATAGCATGGTTGGCGGGTAGGTGCCGCCTTGGCGAGGCGGTACGGTATACTGTGCGCACGAACTATCCTGAGAGGGCAAAATGAGAACTGCGTTATGGGGCATGGTGCTGTCGTCCGGCATCCTCTTCCTTTCCGCCTGCGGAGTGGAAGTGGCGGCCACGGCGGCTGTTGCGGGCGAGCTGAAAGCCGAGGAAGCCGAAATCGCCCAGCGGGAAATGGAGAAAACACAGGAGCGTCTGCGTGAAATACAGGCGCTCACGGCGCAACGCGACGCCGCGCTGGAATCGCTCGTCCAGCCGCCGCCCCCGTCCGCCGAAGAATGATTTCGCGTCCAGCCTTGCCGACCGGATGCGACGCCGTTTCGTCAAATCACGCGTTTTCTGATTCCTGATGCGCCTGACCAAACTCAAACTTGCCGGTTTCAAATCCTTTGTCGATCCGGTTACCGTGCTTTTTCCGGGGCAGTTGGTGGGCGTGGTGGGGCCGAATGGCTGCGGCAAGTCGAACATCATGGACGCGGTGCGCTGGGTGCTGGGCGAATCCAGGGCTTCGGAATTGCGCGGCGAATCCATGCAGGACGTCATTTTCAATGGCGCGAGCGACCGAAAACCCGTGGCGCGCGCTTCCGTGGAACTGGTGTTCGACAATACGCTGGGAAGCGCTCTGGGACAATGGAGCCAGTATGCCGAACTCGCGGTCAAGCGGGTGCTGACGCGCAACGGGCATTCGGATTATTTCATCAACAACCTGAAGGTGCGCCGCAAGGACATCACGGAGCTTTTCCTCGGCACGGGGCTGGGGCCAAGGGCTTACGCCATCATTGGGCAAGGGATGATTTCGCGCGTCATCGAGGCGCGTCCCGATGATCTGCGCGTTTTTCTCGAAGAAGCCGCGGGCGTGACGCGCTACAAGGAACGGCGCAAGGAAACGGAAGGTCGACTGGAGGATGCGCGGGAAAATCTGGCGCGGGTAGAAGACATCCGGCGGGAACTCGCGTCGCAGATGGAACGGCTGGAAAGCCAGGCGGAAGTGGCGCGGCGGCATCACGAATGCAGCGCGGCGCTGACGCAAAAGCAACAATTCCTGTGGCTGCTGCGCAAGAATGAGGCGCAGGCCGGGCAACAAAAACTGGCGCTGGAAGTCTCCCGCGCCGACGCGGAACTGGAAGCGGAGATCGCCGCCCTGCGCAAAACGGAAGCGGCGCTTGACGCGGCGCGGGAATCGCACTTTGCGGCGAGCGATGCGGTGCATCGGGCGCAGAGCGCCCTGTACGCGGTCAATGCCGAAGCGGCGCGGCTGGAAGCGGAAATTCGCCATCGTCAGGAAGTCGAGCGGCAACTGGCGGCGCGTCTGGCGCAGTTGGCGAGCGAAGAGGCGCACTGGCAGGCGCGGACGGAAAAGCTGCTTGAGGAGAAAACACGCTGGCAAAGCTTGCGCGATCTGGCCGACGCGCGCCAAGAGACCGCCGAAGCGCGGCAGGCGGCGGACGGGGAAGTCCTGCAGCAGGCCAGGACGGAACAGGAGGCGGCGCGCGCCGAGGCGGATCGTCTGCGCCGGGAGGCGGCGCGCGCGGAACAGGAATTGCAGGTGGAACGGACGCACCGGGAACATGCCGAACGCAATTAGCAGGGTCTGCTGCAACGCCAGACGCGCCAGCAACAGGAAGCCGCGGCGCAAGCCGCGCCGGAGACGGCGGCGCTGGCGGAA
>JAITJU010000275.1 GCA_031278735.1 Zoogloeaceae bacterium | reverse complement strand
ATTCGTTCTGGCCATAGGACGGCTGATGTATCTACAGCCTGAATTGAGCGCGCGCGACTGGCAGACTTTTCTTCAACCCCTGGAGCAACGCAATTTGCCGGGCATAGGCCGGTTCGGCTGGGCTCCGCGTGTGCGCCACGCGGAGCGCGCCGCTTTTGAGGCGCGCTTGCGGGAAATATGGGGGACGACGGTTTCCCGGATACGCGACGTGGACGCCGAGGGACGTTTTTCCGCGGCCGCGCCCGCCCCGGACTATCTGCCCTTTTTGTACGTAACGTCTTTTGAAGGAAACGAGAACTTTCTTGGTCTGAATGTCTACGCCCTGCCGCAAGTGCGCGACCAACTGGAAAAGATGGCGGATACGGGCAAACCGGGCATGCGGCGCGGCGGCATTCTGGAAGGCGACGCGGACACGGGCAAGTTCATGCTGTATTACGTGGTGCGCACCGAAAGCCGAACGGATCCGCAATGGATTGGCCTGCTTGCCAGTTCGCTGAATGTCCGGAAAATACTGGCCGCCGTGTTGCCGGAAGGATTGGAAGCCTGTCTTGTGCAGACGGATTCGGCGCGTGACGATATCGTGACCCGTCTTGCGGGCGCTGCGGGGTGCGAAACGAATGACTGGAAAACGGCGCATTTTGTGCGGAGCTACCCGTTTTCCCTGGCGGATCAGGCGTTGGAATTGCGGACGCGCACCTCATCGCGGATCGATCTGGGACGCTGGGGTTGGGATATTTGGGCGAGCATTGCCGTATGCACCCTGATACTCACTTCACTCGTCATTTTCCTGCTCAACCACACCAATAAAATCTGGCGCAAACAGACGGAAACGCGCCTTCATATTTCGCGTCTGCGCACGTCCAACACGCGCCTGCAGGAACAGACGGAAGTCCTTTCCTGGGCGCAGCGCGCCTCGCGCACGGGCAGTTGGGAAATTCGCGACGATGGGCGGTTCGTTGCCTCCGACGAATTGTGCGCCATGCTGGGCGCCGCGCCCGGCGTGTTGAACAGCTGGGAAAAACTCTGCGACAGGGTGCTGCCACAAGATCGCGTGCGTCTGCAAAAGGCGCTGGAAACCATTCAGAACGTCGGCAAGGGCAATGTCACGCTGGATTGCCGTATCCTGCCGGGCGGAGAACCCGCTCCGAACAATCCGGATCGCGACCATGCGCCGCCGTTTTCCTTTTTCATCAACCTCGTTGGAACGGAAGCCGACGGCAATCGGCGCGTTCAGGGCATTGTGCGGGATGTGGGCGCGCAGCGGCGGAGCGAAGCGCGTCTGCACCTTCTATCCTTATCCGGTTACGACGCGCTGACCCGCCTGCCCAACAACTCCCTCTGGCACGACCGCGCGTCGGCGGCGCTGGCGACCATTCAGAAACACGGCGCGTATGCGCTGGCGGTCATGGTGATCAACCTCGATCAGTTCAAGCGCGTCAATGCCTCTCTGGGACGCCAGGCGGGCGATCATCTGCTGACGGTAGTCGCGCAGCGGCTGAAAAACGCGCTGCGCGAGGATGATATTGTCGCGCGGCTGGCGGACGATGAATTCCTGCTGCTGTTGCCGCAACTGGATCGGTCCGAAATTGCCGCCAACGTTGCCGATCGCCTGCTGACCGCCCTGCGCCGCCCCATGCGGTTCGAGGATACGAGTCTGTCCATCACGGCCTGCATCGGCATCGCGCTGTATCCGGAAGACGGCAAGGAACTGGATACGCTGACCGCGAACGCCAACATGGCCATGCGCAAGGCCAAGGACGCGAGCGCGGACAGCTTTCTGTTTTTCGATCCGCGCATGAACATCCGCATCTCCGAAAGCATGGCGCTGGAAAACGCGCTGCGGCAAGGGCTGGATCGCAATGAATTCATCCTGCACTATCAACCGCAAGTCACGATGACCGACGGTCAGGTTGCCGTCTGCGAGGCGCTGGCGCGCTGGCAACGGCCAGGAAACGGACTTTCCATGCCAGCGCACTTTATTCCCGCCGCCGAGGATTCCGGGCTGATTCTGCCGCTGGGCGAACGGGTATTCACCGAAGCCTGCCGACAACAGGCGCGCTGGCGCGCGCGCCGGTTGCGCGTCGCGGTCAATGTTTCCGCGCTGCAGATTTGCCGCGAGGACTTCGTTCATATGCTGGAAAGCGCGCTTTCCAGAACGAAGGCGGATCCGCATTATCTGGAACTGGAAATCGCCCAGGGCGTCTTGCTGCAATCAAGCGAGACGCTGCGTGATCGCCTCATTCATTTGCGCCGCATGGGGTTTGCGCTGACGATGGATAATTTTGGCGCGGGCGGCGACGGTTCCAGCCTTGCGTGTTTGCAGCGCGTTCCCGTCACCCGGATAAAGCTGGATCGGTCGCTTGTCGCGGGCTTGCCGGATAATCCCGATAGCCGCGCCATCGTGGAGGGCGCGCTTGCGGCGGCGACGGAACTGGGGCTGGAAGTGGCGGCGGTAGGCGTGGAGACGCCCGCCCAGCTCGAATTCCTGCAAAAACGCGGCTGCCGCTTCCTGCAAGGGTTCCTGTTCGCCAAGGGCATGGCGACCCACCCGCTGGAAAACTGGCTGGATTCCCGGCCACGGAACACGGAAGGAAAAGACGATCGGGGCTGAAAAAATATCCCGGCGGCATCATGCCTCATGCCCGCGCGTCCGCGCGCGCCGCGTCCTCCTGGCGTCTGATCGCGGCGCCGTCGCGCAATTTCAGATGGCCGGAAATGACGACCTCGGCATTGTCTTCCAGTCCTTCCAGAATCTCGACCTGCCCGGCGCGGCGCTGGCCAAGACGCACAGGGGCAGTTTTGACGGCAAGCCGCCCATCCCGCGCCTCGACGCGGAAAACGAGGGGAGAGGCGCCCGTAACCACGGCTTCTTCCGGAACCGTCAGAATATCGACGTCCGCCCCGAAATCCAGACGCACCCGCACGAACATGCCGGGATGCAGACGACCTTCCCGGTTGGAAAGCAGGGCGCGGCAGGAAATTGAGCGCCCGCCCACATCCACCAACGGATCCAGCGCGGACAGGGAAGCCGAAAAACGCTCTTCGGGCAAGGCGTCGGACACCACATCCAGGCTCAATCCCACGCGCAGGCGGTTCAGATAGGCTTCCGGCAGGCGGAAATCCACTTTCAGCGTATTGGTGTCTTCCAGATTCACCAGGTCTTCGCCTTCCCGGACGTAATCGCCAACGCTCACGTCGCGTATGCCCACCACGCCATCGAAGGGCGCGCGAATCCGCATTTTGTCCAGTTTCGCCCGCGCCAGCGCCACGGCGGCCTCCTGCACCCGCAGCGCGGCGCGGGTATTGTCCAGCGCCTGCGGGCTGATGAATTTCTTGCGAAACAGGTCTTCGTTGCGCGACTGATTGGCGCGCGCCAAAGCTAGGCTGGCCTCGGCCTGCTGCAATTCCGCCGCCTGTATGCCCGCGTCCAGCGCCAGCAGCAGCGCGCCTTTCTTGACGCGCTCGCCGTCCCGAAAGGCAATGTGATTGATGCGCCCGGAAGTCTCTGGCCGCAGTATCACGGATTCGTTGGACTTGAGCGTCCCGACCGCCGTCACTTCATCCGAAAGCCGCACCCGCGTCGCGCGCGCCGTTTCCACCACCACATCGCCGCCGCCGTCGCCCTGAGCGACCGAAGGCTCCAGCAGAGCGTCCGCGCGTTGCAGCCAGTAAGCGCCGCCCGCCAGGGCGGCGAGTCCCGTCAGCGCGAGCAGCGTCACGCCGCGATGACGTTTTTTCCCCATTGTCATGGCGTTTTTCCCTTTTGCCCGATTTTGCCGACCGTCGCGCTCATAGCGCTTCCGCCGCGTGATCCGCCAGACGCGATCGTTCGCCGCGCTGCAAGGTGATGTGACCGGAATGCGGCCAGCCCTTGAAACGATTGACCACATAGGTGAGGCCGGACGATCCTTCCGTGAGGTAGGGCGTGTCGATTTGGGCGATGTTGCCCAGACAGACGATTTTCGTGCCGGAACCGGCGCGGGTGATCAGGGTCTTCATCTGCTTTGGCGTGAGATTCTGCGCTTCATCCAGAATGAGAAACTTCTTCAGAAAAGTGCGTCCGCGCATGAAATTCAGCGACTTCACTTTTATCCGCGCGCGAATCAGATCGTGGGTGGCGGCCTTGCTCCATTCGCCGGAAAAGTGGTTGCCGCCGCCGCTGTTTTCCTCGGAATGGGTGAGCACTTCCAGATTGTCTTCCAGCGCGCCCATCCAGGGGAGCATTTTTTCTTCCTCGCTGCCGGGCAGAAAGCCGATGTCCTCGCCGACGGGGACGGTGATGCGGGTCATGATGATTTCCGCGTAACGCTTCGTTTCCAGCGTCTGTGTGAGCGCGGCGGCCAGCGTCAGCAAGGTCTTGCCGGTGCCCGCCTGTCCCAGCAGGGTGACAAAATCAATGTCCGGGTTCATGAGGAGATTCAGGGCGAAATTCTGCTCGCGGTTCTTGGCGCTGATGCCCCAGACGGCGTGTTTCGGATGCGTGTAATCGGTCAGCGTCTCCAGCGCCGCCCTTTTTCCGGCGGCTTCCCGGACAATGGCGGAAAACTCCGGTTCGCCTTCCAGATAGACGAATTCATTCAGCAAGAAATCCGGGCACAAGGGGCCGTTGATGCGGTAAAGGGTTCTGCTTTCCTCTTTCCAGGATTCCATTCCCTGTCCATGCGTTTCCCAAAAGTCGGCGGGCAGGCTGCGGCTGCCCGCGTAGAGCAGATCGTTGTCCTCCAGCGCCTGATCATTGAAATAATCCTCGGCGGGCAATCCCAGGACGCGCGCCTTGATGCGCATGTTGATGTCCTTGGAAACCAGAATGACCTGCCGCCTAGGATAACGTCGGCGCAGATGAATGACCACGGCGAGAATCTGGTTGTCGTATTTGGAGACGGGCAGCGCCGACGGCAGTTCGGCATGGATGGCTTCGGTCTGCAACAAAAGCCTGCCGGACGCCATGCCGTGACTGGGCTGATTGAGCGCGATTCCCTCGTCGATGTCGTCGGCGAGCGCGAGCATCTCATCCAGCGCGCGCGAAACCTGGCGGGCGTTGCGGGCGATTTCGGACATTCCCTTCTTGTGGTTGTCGAGTTCTTCCAGCGTCATGATGGGCAGATAGACGTCATGCTCCTCGAAACGAAAAAGACTGGTGGGATCGTGCATCAGCACGTTGGTGTCGAGCACAAAAATCTTGCTGGCGGTTTTGCGGGCAGGTTTTGCGGGCATGGCGGGATTTTGGAGGAATTGAAAGGCGAATGCCGAATTGTCATGGCGAGCGTTTCGGAACGTCAACAGGAATCAGAAACAAGATTCCGGGAAAGCCCCTCCCGTTTGCCGCGCTTCGCGCCCAAAAGGCTTCCGTCTGCTTTCGCGCGGCCTCCGGGACGGCTCTAGCGCCCTCTCAAAAACAGCCTGTCCAAATCGGCGAGGGAAAGCATGGTCCAGGTGGGACGGCCATGATTGCATTGACCGCTGCGTTCGGTGTGTTCCATCTGGCGCAGGAGCGCGTTCATCTCGGCAAGCGTCAGCTGCCGATGCGCCCGCACCGCGCCGTGACAAGCCATGGTCGCCAGCAGTTCATTGCGATAGGCGGTCATGCGCCGGGAAAAACCATGTTCGCCCAGCTCCGCCAACAGGGCGCGCGCCAGTTTG
>JAITJU010000259.1 GCA_031278735.1 Zoogloeaceae bacterium | reverse complement strand
CTTGGTCGAATGAATCGGCGCCCAGCTTTTGTCGGCAGGTCCCATGCCAAGATGAATGAACAGATAGCGCGGGAAAAGCGGCTCTTCGACCAGCGCCAGCACCCCTCGACGCAATTTTTCGGTAGAAATGATCGGCAGGTAACAGGTGTAGCCTTGCCGCTTGAGATTCTCGACGGCGCGTTTTTCCTGCCGGGGCTTGGTATGAATGAGATGCCAGCGCATGACTGCCCGCTCACGCCTGCGGGGAGCCGCCGCCGTCTGCGGAGATACTGAAATAATCCCGATACCATGCCACGAAGTTGGCGATCCCCTGCGCTAACGGGGTGGCGGGACGGTAATCGAATTGCGCCGCCAGATCATCGACATCGGCGAACGTGTCGGGCACGTTGCCGGGTTGCAGGGGCAGAAGTTCCATCTTCGCCTTCTTGCCGAGCGCCGTCTCCAGCGCGGCGATGTAGTCCAGGAGTTCGACCGGGCGGCTGTTGCCGATGTTGTAGACGCGCCAGGGCGCCTCGCTGCTGCCGGGATCGGGCGCGCCGCCGCGCCAGCCGGGATTTGGGGAAGCGGGGGAATCGAGCGTGCGCAGGATGCCCTCGACAATGTCGTCGATATAGGTGAAATCGCGCTTGTGCCTGCCGTAATTGAAGACTGGCAGCGTTTCGCCCGCGAGAATGGCGCGGGTGAATTTGAACAAGGCCATGTCCGGTCGTCCCCAGGGGCCATACACGGTGAAAAAGCGCAGCCCGGTGGCGGGCAGACCGTAGAGATGGCTGTAGGCGTGCGCCATCAGCTCATTCGCCTTCTTGCTGGCGGCATAGAGGCTCAAGGGGTGGTCGACGTTGTGGCGCACGGAGAAAGGCATCGCCGTGTTGGCGCCGTACACGCTGGAACTGCTGGCATAGACCAGATGCTCAACGCCGTGGCGGCGGCAGCCTTCGAGGATGTGCGCGAAGCCCACGATGTTGCTGTCGATGTAGGCGAGCGGATTTTCGATGGAATAGCGCACCCCGGCCTGGGCGGCAAGATTGACGACGCGCGCGGGCGCATGCTCGGCAAAAGCGGCTTCGATGGCCGGGCGGTCGGCCAGGTCAATGCGCAGGTGGGTGTAATTCGGATGCCCGGCAAAGCGCCGCAAACGGGCTTCCTTGAGCGCGGGATCGTAGTAGTTGTTGTGGTTGTCGATGCCGATGACAATGTCGCCGCGCGCCAGAAGGCGCAGGGCCAGCGCGGAACCAATGAAGCCGGCGGAACCGGTGAGCAGTATCTTTTTCATGAGCCGTCCGTCCCGAACAAATCGCGGGTATAAAGCTTGTCGGCCACATCCGCGAGCGCCGGGGCATTGCGGTTGGCGACGATCACATCCGCATCGCGTTTGAAGACGGCAAGATCGCGCACGACCGGCGAATGGAAAAACTCGCCTTCCTGCAAGGCGGGTTCGTAGAGAATGACCCGAACGCCCCTGGCCTTGATGCGCTTCATGACGCCCTGGATGCTGGAAGCGCGGAAATTGTCCGACCCCGCCTTCATGATCAGCCGATAGATGCCGACAGTTTCGGGCTGTCGGCGCAAAATGTCATCCGCGATGAAATCCTTGCGCGTGGCATTGGATTCGACAATGGCGTGAATCAGGTTCTGCGGCACGTCGCGGTAGTTGGCGAGCAGTTGTTTCGTATCCTTGGGCAGGCAGTAGCCGCCGTAACCGAAGGAGGGATTGTTGTAGTGGCTGCCGATGCGCGGGTCAAGGCAAACGCCGTCAATGATCTGGCGGCTGTCCAGGCCGTGCGCCAGCGCGTAGCTGTCCAACTCGTTGAAATAGGCAATGCGCATGGCAAGGCAGGTGTTGGCGAACAGCTTGATGGCCTCGGCTTCGGCGCTGTCCGTCAAGAGCACGGGCGCATCCCGGTTGAGCGCCGCTTCCTTGAGCAGACGGGCAAAGGCCGCGCCGCGCTCCGAGCGTTCGCCCACCACGATGCGCGAAGGATAGAGATTGTCGTGCAGCGCCTTGCCTTCGCGCAGGAATTCCGGCGAAAAAATGATGTTGCCGCAACCGAAGCGCAACCGGATTTTCTCCGTATACCCCACGGGAACCGTGGACTTGATCACCATCACCGCCGCCGGATTGATGGCCAGCACGTCCGTGACGACCGCCTCGATGGAAGCCGTGTCGAAAGCGTTGCTCTGGGCGTCGTAATCCGTGGGCGTGGCGATGATGACGAACTCCGCCCCGGCATAGGCCTCGCGCTTGTCCAGCGTGGCGGCAAGACGCAAGGGTCTGTTGCCGCGAAAAGCGGCGGTAATCTCCGCATCCTCGATGGGCGACTGCCGCCGATTGATCATCATTACCTTCTCCGGCACGATGTCCAGAGCAACGACCTCATGGCGCTCGGCCAGCAGCACGGCAAGCGAAAGGCCAACGTAACCGGTTCCGGCAATGGCGATTTTCATGACCATAAGAAAGCAAATCGCGGATTATGTCAGCTTGTAACGCGACCTGTAAATCAGAATCGGGGAGAGGAAGGCGAAAAGATTGCGGCGGCAAAGCCGCCTTTGCCGCCTTTGCCCCCTTCC